>JAMPGN010000086.1 GCA_023663915.1 Eubacterium sp.
CTTTCACTTATTATATATGAAAAAACCTGTTTCCTCAATTAATATCTTGCCTACCCATCCACTATACCCACACCCTCCGCAAAACCGCAACCCCTTCTCTGATCTCCTCACCAGTCAACGCACCATAGCCTAAAATCAGCATTGCCGCATCATCCGCGCTTTCTTCCATCCGAAAATCCTGCATCCGGTACACTTTCACATTGACATCCGCTGCCCGACGTGCCAGCTCCTCCTCACTGCGTCCTTTTAAGTCAGTCAGCAGAACGTGCTGCCCCGCATTGCTGCCAGATATCCGAAACGACTTTTCAAACGGCTTCAATTCATTTAAGAGCAGGTCATGCTTGTCCCGATAGTGTTTGCGCATCTTATTCAGATACCGCTCAAAATATCCGTCCTGTATAAACTCGTTTAAAATCGTCTGGTCAATCCTCGACACGGTGGAAGAATAAAAAGCACACTCCCTGCGGTAGATTTCTAATAACGGATACGGCAGTACCATATAACTGATACGGATCGCCGGGGCAATCGACTTAGAAAAAGTCCCGATATAGACGACCTTGCCGCCATGATCCGAAGCCTGCAAAGAGGGCAGTGGCTTCCCCCGGTATCGAAACTCGCTGTCATAATCATCCTCAATCAGATAACGATCCTTTCCTTCCGCCGCCCACTTGAGAAGCTCCATGCGCCTTCCGATCGGCATGGAAATTCCTGTCGGGTATTGATGGGATGGCATCACATATGCCACGCGCGCATCTGTCTGCCGCAGACAGTCCACCCGAATCCCGCTCTCGTCCATCGGAATAAAAGACACCGGATACGCACAGGACCTGAAAATTTTGTATGCCCGCACATACGTCGGATTCTCCATGGCGATATGCACATGCCGTCCCAATATTTTCTCCAATAAAAGAAGCAGGTAATCATTCCCTGCTCCGATAATAATCTGTTCCGGCTCACAATTCACCCCGCGCGACCCGTGGAGATAACGGCAGATCGTCGTCCTTAAACCCAGATCACCCTGCGGCTCACCCAGTGAAAACATCTTACTATTGGCATCTACGAGAATATTCTTTGTGATCTTCTTCCACGTAGCATACGGAAAATAACGCATGTCAATAGCATTCGGCGAAAAATCAAATCGAATGGACGGCAGCTCTTCCTGCTTGTAAGAGGCAATTTCCTCCCTTTTCGGTATCTCGTCTATTGCATCCAGCTCCTCAAACGCGCTGACAAAGTACCCTTTGCGAGGTCTCGCCTCCAGATACCCTTCCGAGACAAGCTGATCGTAAGCCATATCTACCGTCGTCCTTGACACCTGAAGGTATTCCGCCATGAAACGGGCGGAAGGAAGCTTCTCATCCTGCAAAAGACTCCCCGCCCTGATTTCATCCCGAATGTACTCATAGATCTGCTCATATAATGTTTTCTTGCTTTCCGGATATAACTGAATATGAATCGGTAATTCTTTCATTTATTTCATGACCGCCCGTTTATTTTTTGGCGGCATTCTTTTCCTTGATCTTCTTCATCAACATATCTTTGACATCCCTCGCCTTATCCTTCATACGGGGATTTGCATTCGTTGACTGTATGATGCCTGTGATCAGACGGCTCGATACGTCATACTGCTCGAAACGCATGGCTGTGACGGCGATCAGATAATCCACCGTGGGTTCATCCATACCACACATCGGGAAACTCTCGGTCTGCCTTGCCGCCAGAAAACCGTCCAGTGCATTGCGCAGAAATTCATTTTCTCCATCCTCACACTGTTTCTTCTGCTCCTCGTAATCCGGCAGATTCTTGTCAAGATGCTCCGCTTTGCCGCGCAGAAGCCACGCCGTCTTTAAGCAGATATAAGCCTTCTCGCTGGATTTCGCCTGTTTCACGATAGCATTCGCCAATGTCAGCTTGTATCTCTCCAACGCTTCATCATACGTATAAATTTCTTTCACTTCCTTCTGCGGTTTAAAAGTTGCAGAAATCGTCTTCTTGATATTCTTTGCCTGCGGAGAAGTCACAAATTTGAAAAATCTGCTGAGCGCCGCATAACCACAATAAGGACACATGATAATATCATATTTCAGCAGATCAATCTGCTCATAGCGGGGTCTTAAATCCAGATCGCTTCCCGCCAGCTTCGCCTTACCAATCTTAACCGTCCTCGCCTTAAACTCTTTGTCACAGATAGGGCACTTAAAAGACTTATCAAACAAAAAGTCCTGCTCCTGCACAGTTGCCGCCGCACCTTTGCCGCCGCCTGCAGCCGCCTCTTCCTTCTTAGGCGCTTCATACAAATCCATGCTCTCCAAATTACTCAACCCAAATTGTTCTAACCCCGACAATAATCCTGCCATTGTATATCCTCCCAACTATAATTACTAGTATCGTACTATCTATCCGGGGATTGCAAAAATGCAGGGCATTCCATAAGCAAGCCTGCCCTCAAAGCCATCCCGAAAAGAACTCCTCTTCTATTGTCTCACATTTTTACTTTTTCGGCAATACATAAGAACTCTTCAAAGAAACAATTCTGTTGAACACAAGCGCCTCCGGCTTGGAATCCTTGCAGTCCACACAGAAAAATCCCTGTCTGACAAACTGAAAACTGTCATATGCCTTTGCATCCTTCACGGAAGGTTCTATATAACATTCCTTCATTACCTTCAGAGAATCCGGATTCAGATTCAGACTGCCATCTTCATTGTAAACCCCCTTTTCCTCATCTATGATATTCTCGTAGAGCCTGACTTCTGCCTTGACCGCTGCCGCTGCGGACACCCAGTGAATTGTTCCCTTCACTTTGCGCCCGTCCGGACTGTTGCCGCCCTTAGATGCCGAATCATAAGTGCAGTGCACCACTGTCACTTTGCCATCCTCATCCTTTTCATAGCTTACACACTTCACGAAATATGCGCCCATCAGACGCACCTCATTGTCCGGGAACAGTCGGAAATATTTCTTCGGCGGCTCTTCCATGAAGTCATCCCTGTCTATATACAGTTCTCTGGAAAAGGGAACCCGTCTTGTGCCGAGAGACTCATTCTCCGGGTTGTTGACGATCTCCAGCCATTCGATCTGATGTTCCGGATAGTTGTCGATCACCAATTTCACGGGATCGAGCACCGCCATGATACGGGGACGTTTCATCTTAAGGTCTTCCCGGATACAGTATTCCAACATGGAATATTCTGCGGACGAATTTGCCTTGGATACGCCGCATAGGTCCACAAACATTCGGATCGATTCGGGCGTAAATCCTCTTCTTCTAAGTGCAGCGATCGATACGAGACGAGGATCGTCCCAGCCATCCACAGTGCCATCCTCCACCAGCTTCTTGATATACCTCTTTCCAGTGACCACATTGGTCAAATACATTTTGGCAAACTCGATCTGTTTCGGCGGATGAGGATACTCTAACTCCGTCACCACCCAATTATATAACGGTCTATGATCCTCAAATTCCAAAGTACAGATCGAATGCGTGATTCCCTCGATCGCATCCTCGATCGGATGGGCATAATCATACATCGGATAAATGCACCATTTATCGCCGGTATTATGGTGCGCTAAATGCGCCACACGATAAAGAATCGGGTCTCTCATATTGATGTTGGGCGATGCCATATCGATCTTCGCACGCAGCGTCTTCTCCCCGTCTGCATACTTCCCCTCTTTCATCTCCTCAAACAGTTGCAGATTCTCTTCCACGCTTCTATCCCTGTTAGGATCGTTCCTGCCCGGCTCCGTCAATGTGCCCCGGTATTCCCGCATCTGCTCTGCCGTAAGATCCGACACATACGCCTTTCCCTTCTTAATCAATTTCACCGCGCCTTCATACATCTGCTCAAAATAATCGGAAGCAAAGAAAAGTCTGTCTTCAAAATCCGCTCCAAGCCACTTCACATCCGCCTTGATGGACTCCACAAACTCACTCTTCTCCTTGGTAGGATTGGTGTCATCAAAACGCAGATTAAACTTACCGCCGTACTGGTTCGCCAATCCCGAATTGAGCAGGATGCTCTTAGCATGACCGATATGCAGATAGCCGTTGGGCTCCGGTGGAAACCTCGTATTTACGGTGTCGTACACGCCCTCCGCTAAATCTTTGTCGATGATCTGCTCGATAAAATTTCTGGAAACCACTTCTTTTGCTGCCGCTTCTTCTGTTATGACCTTATCATTCTCACTCATAGATACTCCCTGCCTGCACTGCATTCTTACATAACAAGTACTGTCAATATAATATTCAAAACCCATATGACAACTGCGATCACCACGCCGATGATGGACAATACTTTACCTGCTTTTGCCATTCCTGCTTTGCTGGAACCAGAACCCATTCTTCCTCTGGAAACGCCGACCACCGCAAAGATAATACTGAGCAGCGGTATGATAAATGCGAAAACCACGCTTAGGATGCCGAAAATCAGCGCCCATATGGATGCCGAAGAATTGTCAACCGTCTGTACCGGAATCGGCTGCATCCCCTGTCCTTGCGGAATATCCTGCTGCATAACTTGAAATAACTGCTCAAGACTTGCCTTGTACGGTTTCTTCTGGGCAGTTGCCACGAATCCTTCCAGATCCATCTCCTTACCAGTGCCGCTCTTTAACCATGCTTCCAGATGCAGTGTGCCATTCTGATAAGACCATTTCAGATATTTATAGCCTTCCAGCATGGCGTCTCCCGCCCGATATGCAGGCTCGCCCTTCCAGTCTGACATCGAAAACTGGTTCTTCTGCAGATAATCATTCATCATAAAACTCACGAAATCATCCGGTTTGTTTAAAACCAAATCTTTGACATATCTCCCCATAATCCTTCACCTCATAAGCATATTTTTCATAAATTACTTAATCCGTGATAGATTTTACCACATATACCAAGAAAAATCCAGATGTACATGAATTGTTTTCCATGGCTTAAAAAACATTTTTCATCTTCTTATTGGTTTTTCCTAAAAAATATGGTAATATATATCAGAACATATGTTTTGTTCTTTGAAAAAGAAAGGAACATCCGCCACTATGGAACAATTATCACTTTTTACACAGGAAATCGATTTGAATACCCCTCTTGCCAGCCGCCTGAGACCACAGACGCTTGAGGATTACATCGGGCAGGAACATCTGGTCGGTCGGGGTAAGATGCTCCGCCAGATGCTTCATACGGACAGAATCTCTTCCATGATCTTCTGGGGGCCTCCCGGTGTCGGCAAGACAACCCTTGCACGAATCATTGCAAATATGACACACTCGTCATTTGTGGACTTCAGCGCCGTGACAAGCGGCATCAAAGAGATCAAGGATGTGATGAAGCAGGCAGAAAACGACCGGCTTGCCGGACTGAAAACCATCGTATTCGTTGATGAGATCCACCGTTTCAATAAGGCGCAGCAGGATGCCTTTCTGCCTTATGTGGAGAAGGGAAGCATCATTCTAATCGGCGCGACCACGGAGAATCCTTCTTTCGAGATCAATTCCGCTCTGCTGTCCAGATGCAAAGTATTTGTGTTACATCCGCTCACCGAGTCGGATCTGCTGGGACTCCTTCACCATGCATTGACAGACAGGCGCGGTCTGGGAAATACCACCATTTATATAGAAGAAAGACTTCTGCACGCCATCGCAGTCTTTGCCAACGGCGATGCCAGAACGGCACTCAATACGCTGGATATGTCGGTTTTAAATGGCGAAATGCAGCCGGACGGTTCGATTACGGTCAAAGAGGAAGTCGTGGAGCAGTGCATCGGAAAGAAAATGCTCCTCTATGACCGCAACGGTGAGGAACATTACAATCTGATCTCCGCCCTGCACAAATCCATGCGCAACAGCGACCCGGATGCCGCCATCTACTGGCTCGCGCGCATGTTGGAAGCTGGTGAAGATCCTCTTTATATTGCAAGACGGCTGATCCGTTTTGCCAGTGAAGATGTCGGTATCGCCGACTCACAGGCATTACAGGTCGCCGTTGCCGCTTATCAGGCATGCCATTTTAACGGGATGCCCGAATGTGATGTGAATCTGACTCACGCGGTCGTCTATCTCTCCATGGCTCCGAAGTCCAATGCCTTATACATCGGTTATGGCAAAGCAAAAAGGGATGCCGCCGCCATGCTTGCCGAACCGGTTCCCTTACAGATTCGCAACGGCGTAACGGAACTGATGCAGAGCCTGCACTACGGAGAGGGCTACCAGTATGCCCACGATACGGAAGAAAAACTGACCACGATGAGCTGTCTGCCCAATTCCTTGAAAGACAGAACTTATTATCATCCGGGAATCCAGGGGCAGGAAGCGGCAGTCGGGAAACGACTGGAAGAAATCAAGGCATTCCGGCACAAAGGCGACTGTTAAATGCTCCTCCATTCTGTGCCATGTTCCGTTTTATTTATACTGTCTTAGATGGATATAGGATACTACTTCCGCGCCGGCATTCCGCCGCGCTTGATCCCGAATTTGTCCCGCATTGCAAGGAGCACGTCGATCTGTTCATTGGTAAGAAGATTCTGCTTTCCTAATATCTTGCCAGTGATCAGAAGAATATTCGCATAATACTCCATGGATTCCATCCGGTAATATGCCGCATAGATATCCTCCGCCCAAGTCACCGCACCGTGGTTGGCAAGCAGTATGCCGTTGTGCGTATGGCAGTAAGGTGCAATCACTTCCGGCACTTCTTTACTCCCCAGCTCTGCGTAGGGCGCGATCGGCACATCTCCCAAGGTGATGATCGCCTCCGCCAGCACCGGCGTATCCAACGGAATGCCCGCTATGGCATAACAGGTACAGATCGGCGGGTGCGCATGGCATACCGCCTTGATCTCTTCATTCTCCCGGTAGGCGCGAAGATGCATCTTTAACTCGGACGATGCCTTATATGTCCCTTCTAACACGTTGCCATCCAGATCCACTTTGACAAGCATCTTTTTCTTCATAAAGCCTTTGGAGACTCCCGTAGGCGTCGCCCAGACTTCGTTGTCTCCTGTCTTGACGGAAATATTTCCGTCGTTTGCCGCCACAAAGCCGCGCATATACATGCGCTGCCCGATGTCGAGGATCGCTTTTTTCGCCTGTTTTTCTGTGATATAGTCCATGTGTGGGTGCTCCTTTGGGGTTTGTTTCATTTTCTTAATTATGGACTATCATAAGGGAAAAAACAAGAAAAAGCATTTTCTACTGAAAACTTTTTATCATTCTTGTTAAAGTTTTCAGTATTAGTGAAAACTTTTATTGAATTATGAAAAAGTTTTCAGTATAATAGATGCATAGAAATTTCTTATAACAAAAAAATAAAAGGAGATGCCATGATCTATAGGGAACACTACATCAAGCCTGTCCGGGAATTTTATGAATCAGATCTGATCAAGATCATCACCGGTATCCGCCGCTGTGGTAAATCTGTCATTTTGGAACAGATCATGCAGGAAATCAGCCAGAAAAGCGATAATATCATTTATTTGAATTTTGAGGACAAACGTGTGTCTGCAAATATCACAAATGCAAATGCGCTGATTGAATATGTAGAGAATCACCGCAAAACAGGAAAATGTTATCTGTTCTTTGACGAAATACAAGTTCTTGAAGGCTGGCAAGATGCCTGTAAAACACTGCGCCTTTACGATTATTCACTCTTTATCACAGGTTCTAACTCGAAACTTTTATCGAGTGAATTTACAAAAGAACTCAGTGGAAGATATGTTTCATTTCGCATTCGCCCATTTATTTACAAGGAGATTGCGGAATATGCACAGGAACTCAACAAAGAAGTCTCTATCACTGACTATTTAATCTGGGGCGGCTTTCCCAAGCGATTTGAATTTAACACCCTCGACGCACAGAGGCTATACCTCAACGATTTAGACGATACAATCATCCTAAATGACCTTATGCACCGCTACAATATCCGCAAAGAAACTTTGTTCAAAAACCTCGTGAATTATGTATTGCGCTCTAACAGCCGAATTTTTTCCGCAAAATCAATTCACGATTATATGAAAAAGGAACACGAATCCTGCTCTGTAAACACCATCATGAAATATCTCGATTATCTGGAAGAAGCATACATTATCGAACCAGTCAGACAGTATTCTACGAAATCCAAGAAAATACTAAGTTTTTATATGAAGATATACAATGCCGACGTCGCTTTCAATTCGCTTCGATGCCTGGATAATCATTTTGACCTCACGCACAATCTGGAAAACATCATTTATAATGAACTTCTCTATATGGGCTATGATCTATGGGTATATAACAATGCCGGAAAAGAAATTGACTTCCTAGCCGTCCGTGACAGCAAAAAATACTTTGTCCAGGTGTCATACAGTGTGGCGGATGACAAGGCATATGCGAGAGAATTTGAGGCATTTAAAAATATCGATCGTCTATCACAGAAGATTCTGATAACAAATGATGACATTGACTATTCCACAAGTGCTGTACGCCATATTAAACTAAAAGATTTTCTACTTATGGAGAGTCTGGGAGAATTCTAATTCTCCCAGACCGCTCCGCCACCTTTTTGCTTCTTCTCAAAAATCTCTCTCAACGATTCCGTATAAGGCTCCCTTGCGATCCCGTATTCCGTCACGATACCCGCAATCAAGTCATGATCCGTCACGTCAAATGCCGGATTAAAGACTTTCACTCCCACAGGAGCCATCGGCTTTTCATACCACATATCTGTCACTTCATGCGCCGGACGCTGCTCGATCGTGATTTCTGCACCGGTGGGCGTATTCATATCGATCGTCGAAGTGGGCGCGCAGATATACACCGGCACATGGTAACGCTTCGCCACCGTTGCCACCACGGACGTTCCGATCTTATTGGCGGTATCACCGTTCGCCGCCACACGGTCACAGCCCACAAACACGGCGTTAACCCAGCCGTTTTTCATGACGGTAGCGGACATATTGTCACAGATCAGCGTCACATCTACCCCCGAAGAATACAATTCATAGGATGTCAGCCTTGCCCCCTGCAGCAGCGGTCTCGTCTCATCCGCAAAAACACGGAAGTGATAGCCCCGCTCCTGTCCCAGATAGATCGGCGCAGTTGCCGTGCCATACTTACAGGTTGCAAGCTGCCCTGCATTACAGTGTGTGAGAATGCCATCCCCCGGCTTAACGAGCGATAATCCATATTCACCGATCGCCTTGCACACCCGGATATCCTCTTCTTTCATGGCAATGGACTCTGCCTTTAGTTTCTGCTTGATCTCACTCACAGGCAGTTCCTTATTTGCGATACATACCTGTTCCATCCGGTTTAACGCCCACGATAAGTTGACCGCTGTTGGTCTGGCGGAATTTAAATATTCCTTCTGCTTACAGAACTCCGTATAAAACACATCATAATCTTGTGTCTCAATTCCCTTCGCCAGCAGATAGATTCCAAATGCCGCCGCCACGCCGATCGCGGGCGCACCGCGCACCTTCAACAGATAAATGGCGTTCCATATCTCCTCCCCGGTACGCAGGCTGATCAGTTCCGCCTTTCCTGGAAGAAGCGTCTGGTCTAAGATCACCAGCGCACTGTTCTCATCATCCAGCGCCACCGTCTCATATTCCATAATATTTTTGTTCTCATTCCTATTCATATCGTTTGTTTTCTCCTCCCTATTCCTCTGGTTATGACATGAAATCACTCCACAACATGACTTTACTCTACAACATCAGATAGTACGTCACCGGAAACAATTTCTCTAACACCGCAAAGACTGGCAGATACGTCGCCAGTCTGACGAACACCGGCGCACACACGAGACTTCCCAGCGACAGGATCGGAATCGCCGCCGCCACTGCCTCCTGTCTTTTCAATAGGATTCCGAGCAGCCCACAGTATATTACGACAATACATTGATATATGAACAATCGCCCGATCTGGATTGCCCATGTACCCACACTCCACGTCGATAATATTTTACCAACGGAAAGATCACCACCGCAATAGCGTATTCCATCGGATATCCACAGACATAGCAGAACCGCCAGTGAGACAAAAATCGTCGGCAGCCATACATCGACTATATAAGTCAATCTATTGGGTGCTATCCGTTCAAATCTTTTTTCCTGTCTATCCCTGTCATATTCTAACATGCCGCACATGCCGCTGATAAAAATAACCACCGCAAATACCCCTTTTATGGGGAAGACAGATGTGTCAGTTATAACACGGTTGTCAGAACTGTATTGACTATTTTGGTCGCCGTTCTCATACTCAAATCCAAAGGTACTGTTATCCACCAGATGACTCTCGTATGCTTCTTGTGCAAATCTCACAAATTCATCTTTTTCACTGTCTGCCGCATCTTTGACAGCAGCATTCTCTGTCCCTTCCTGCGGCATCATACCGAAATCTGTGTTCCATATCCCTTCCGCAAATGCCCGCATATAATCCTCGTAGCACTGCTCGGAATACAGTTTAAATATCACGCCGCCGATGCGCTCTTTTGCTATTCCTGTAATACTGCTCGCAGATGTCTCATAGACGATAACAGTCTTTGTCCAGTTCCGCTCCTTTACTCTCTCCACGATATCCGCCCCGATCACAAAACCACAGTCCGCCTCAGATTTCATCACGCTTCGCTCCACTGCCATCCCATCCTCACAGAACTCGAACTTTAAAACGCTCTCTTCTTCCAAACGGCGCAGTTCTTCTATCATCTGCCTGCTCCATGCACCGTCTTCCACACAAACCGTCACCACCGCACCGCTCTGTCCGTCGCGCTCCATCAAGCCGACCGCATAGCCGAGCAGCGGTATCAGCACAATCAAACCGATATACGCCGGCTGTTTCCACAACCGTTTCGCGAGAAGACCTATCCATATCCAATATTGTCTGAATCTTCCGGTTTTCTTTTCTTTCATTTATTTTTCAATCCCTTATAAAACAGTTCCATATTTTCAGAATGATAATCCTTTATGACCACATTTTGCTTCCACAAGTGTAACCTCACATAACAATTTATATGTCACTACCGCTATAATCTCTCTGAACAGCTTGCGTACTTTTAAAGTTATAATTTTTCTACAATGAACCTCGTCTTCGCAATGCATACGCCGCAATGCCAAACATCACTGTATAGCACAGCATACCTACAACACACTGTCTGAGAATCCCGCTCTGGTATCCGCACAAGACACTCCCCGCCGCCTGAATCAGATATGCTGTCGGGAGCTTATCGCCTACACTCTGCATTACTTTTGGCAAAAACACGGAAGGAACCAGCCCACCAGACAGATAGACCATCATCACGGAAAGCAGAAAGATTATCAGAATCGCTCCGCTCCTGCTGCCCGCCAGACTGTAAATCAGATAAATAAAAGTAGCGGCTGTGACCACGATCAGCAGCACAACTCCTACCTGCGCCCCAGCGTGCAGGCTTTTCCCACTGCCCATCAAAGACGCGGCAACCCTTTTTGCCATTTCCGGCGCAAACATCCCAGCGATCTTAAGCATGACCCATCCGGCGCACATCAACAATCCCATACACAAAAAACCGCACAGCCACTTGCAAAAACATTGCCAAGCCTCGCCTGTTCCCTGCCGTGACAACTGTTTGCGGAAAGCCAGCGGTTCGCGCTGCACAACAGGATACACTGCCATTCCGCTTAATAGCAGGAATAAAATTGCACCGGATGCCGCATAGAATTGTATGACACTCATTTTTCCGGTAGCGGACACCGTCTCGTCCCGGTAGATTGCCAGCCGGTCGAGGGCAAATGCCAGATTATAGCTGTCGATCTCACCCTGCATAACGGACAAACGTTCCATGATTCCGTATTCCGCCGCCGTATCATATGCCCCGTAAACCTGTGCCTGTGCCACCTGCAAAAGTCCCGCGCCCGACTCGGTCAGTTCCTTGAAAAGAAATGCTTCCAATCCGGCATTTTTCGGAAAAAGGACTTCCACGGACGGGTTTGTCCCATTCATGATGCCCTCGACAAGCTGATCTGGCAGGACGATCAACGCCGCGATCTCTCCTTTGTCTAATGCCTGCATTCCTTCCGCATCATCCATCTGCACAAAATGGCATACCTGCGCGGCACTCTCCAAATTTTCCACATATCCAAGCGCCATCCGGGTCATTGCATTCTCTTCCCGCACCACGACCCCGATATCCGCCTTGACCGCCAATGGCTCTTTTTCCATTGCCTTTGCACCACAAAAAGCAATCGCGCCTATGAGTGCCATAAGCATGATTGCCTGCAATAACATACGTGGGAACATCCCGACCATTTTTTTCAGTTCTACATACAGATACCGTATCTTCTGCCCCATAGAATTTACGCCTTCCGGTCAGGTTCCCCTGCATTCATATCTGTGTACATATCGAGCAGACCTACCGTTTCCGACGCGGGTCTGCCGTACATATTACAGCACTTATGAGAAACCGTCTTGCTCTGCTCCTCTTTTTCATCAAACGTGATACTCATACGGTATACGCCCTGCGTAGATTCCGTATCCAAATGTTTCATGATCTCCTCGATCATAGCGTCCTGCCCTGCATCGCCCATTGGTAAATACATCTCCTTTACAATCTTTCATAGTGAGCATATCTTCTTTACAATATGACATAGTAAAAGTCACTCTGCAAATAGTTTTCTGCAAAAATTTCCCTACCACAACGCATCTAACAGACTGCCATATTCATCATCAATCCGGTCAATAATTTTCTCCCAATCGTACATCGACATCTCAAAGAACGCTGTTTTCGGCTCGACGGACGGTTCGATCTTGTCTGTAATTGGTTCTAGTGCAATCTCGCCACTAAGCCGGAAAAGCTCTTCATCGTCCATGTCAAAAATCAGCTTATCCAGACAAAACTGTATACTTTCGCCCTTGACGATATCCTCCAAACTTCCCTCCAGCTTCACATCAAAGTCATCCACATCATCCATGACAGAAATGGTCATGTCAAACTCATCGCGCACCGCATCGCAGTTCATCACATATTTCATTTTGCCATCGCTGTAGCCGTCAGAATACTTGAAATCCATCGTCGCCTGGTAGTCTTCCTCGGTCGCACTCTGCACAAGCTGTCCGATGATCTCCCGTGTCTCACCGTCAACGCCTTCCACGCTGAGCTTGCCTTGTATCTTCTCGATGCTCTTATCCTCTCCCATGAAAAAGAGTTCGCCCGACACAGCCGCCTCCCCATCCAGCATCTCAACCGGATCTTCCAGCAGGATGCTATCGATGCGGTTCTTGGAATCAATCTCAAACAAAATGCTTACATCCGAAGAAATCCACTCATCATATTCCTCGAAAATATCCATGCTGTCCGTCATTTCATAAACTTCGGCATATTCGTTTATAAAATTCATGACCAGTCGATTTGTCTCTTTCTGTGGAAATGTTACACGGTACAGACCTTTTTCCACCTTTTCAATCGTCATCCCGTCTTTACAGGCATCCAGGTCACTCTTAAACGCTTTAAATGCCTCCGTAAAACTTTTCCAGTCTTTGATCGAAACCTTATCCTCTGAAAAGAAATCAATCGAAAAATCTTCCGCATCGCTCTGAGAGAATGCCTCCGCAAGAATAGAATCGTTGAACTGGCTCACGACATTCTCATTCTCAATATACATATCCTCTACAAACAATTCAAGGATGGAAAAACAGAATACCTCGTCATCGGCGTAGATATTCAAATGCGCAAAATCGTAATTGTACAGGCTGATAGTCGTATCCGCATTCAGTTCCTTTGCGTGCATATCCTTATAAAAATCGGTATCGATCCCAAGTGTCGTCGTTCCTACCATCGGCAGATCCATGGAAAAATCCAGTCTCGTATCCACATGACAGCCATCCTTTTCCATCATCAGCAAAAGCTCATCACTCCCAATCTTATCCATCATCGGATTTCGCATCTGCGTGATCTCCCTGCCGATATTCTGAAATCCCTTGCTGATCTTGTACGTCGGAGTGCTTCTGAAATAGAACATCGCACCGACGATTATGGCAATCAGCGCTACGCATATGCACACAACGGCAATGATGATCTTTGCTGTGCCTTTTTTCTGCTCCTTTGGTTGATAGGGTGGAATCGGCTGCCCATTCCATCTGCCCTGCGCCTGGTAAGGGTCATAGCCGTATTGGTTGTTCTGCGGCTGCTGCCCATATGGATTATACGAACCATTCTGTATCTGTTGCCCGTATGAAGTATGTGCATTATTCTGCGCCGGTTGTACATACGGATTGTAGGCATCATTCGATTGTGGCTGCTGCCCGTATGCGTTATCCGTATCCGATACACCGGGAATCGGTATCTCTTGTGGCATATAGCCATCTATATTATTCTGATTGTTTCCTTCCATCTGTCCCCTCATGCTTTCTTGGTGCTTGCTCATACATAATATACCTGTTTCAGAAGAAACTAAAACAGCCTGACCAAGGCTTCTCCACGCAATCTATGATCCACCTGATCCAACCGTCCATTCTTCATAACGTACACTTTGTTGCACAGATCCAGTTCGCTCTCTTCATGCGTGGTAATGACCACCGTGCCTTTGCGTGAAAGATATGCCTGCAGATACCTGCGTATGTCCTCTTTACAGACGAGATCCAGAGCCGCGCTCGGCTCGTCTAACAATAACACCGGCGGCATGCCTGCCATAGCAATCCCGATGCTTACCCGCTTCTTCATTCCGCCTGACAATTTACTCACCTGTTTCTTGACAAACCCGTTAATTCCCAATAAATTTAGAAACCCTCGTTCCAATTCCTGCGCAAGTTTCCGCTTATCGGGATACCATAATCTCAGATTATCATAAACGGTCAGTTCCGGAATCAACGGATTCTCCTGTGGAACGTATCCGGTCATCCCGCGAATCACTTCCATGTCTGCACGCATCCGCCCGCCGTCGGAATCACTCCATGCTTTTCTTCCATAGTAAAGCACTTCGCCTGATCCTGGTTTTAAAGTACCAGCCAGAACTGACAAAAGTGTCGATTTCCCACACCCGTTCGCACCTACGACCGCGATACATTCACCCCGCATTGCCGTAAAAGATGCGCCTTTGAGAATCTGCTTTTTACCATATGAACTTGTAATGTCCGTCACCGTAATCATTTGCTCCATGTTTCTATAGTAACACAGGTTTGAGCAAAAGAAAACGCTTTATGAAATCTGCGGTAAAACTACTATCAAATATTCTTTCACACTCAATTAGAACGACATTTTTTCACATCATACTGCTACAGAAAAAGGGGATAAATCCGAAGATTTATCCCCTTAAGCTCAAAACCATACAAGTTTGTTTGCTATTTAGAAGCCGCAATCTCAGCCTTCAAAGCCGCTGTCAGCTTCGGAACGATCTTATTCAGATCGCCTACTACACCGTAGTCAGCTACATCGAAAATCGGAGCATCCGCATCTTTGTTGATGGCAACGATGATATCAGACTCTTCCATACCTGCCACGTGCTGGATAGCACCGGAAATACCGATCGCAAAGTATACGTTAGGACGTACAGTCTTGCCCGTCTGACCAACCTGCAGGTCTTTCGGCTTCCAGCCGGAATCAACCACTGCACGGGAGCAGCTTACCGTACCGCCGAGAACTTCTGCAAGTTCCTCAAGGATCTTGAAGTTCTCCGGGCTTCCAACGCCACGTCCGCCGGATACGAGGATCTTCGCATCCATGATATCAACCGTCTCGGAAACAGCCTTAACAATATCAAGGATTTCTACATATTTGTCATCCGGTGTGAATCCCGGATTGAACTCTTCTACAACCGCTTTTGCTCCTTTGATCGGATCGATCTTCTGCATAACGCCTGCACGAACCGTAGCCATCTGCGGACGGTTGTAAGGACACGCGATCGTTGCGATCGTGTTGCCGCCGAATGCCGGACGTGTCATGAGGAGCTGATTATGCAGCTGCTCCTGTCCCGGTACTGCCTGCAGCGGGAAATCACCGATCTCAAGAACGGTACAGTCTGCCGTCAGACCG
>JAMPGN010000087.1 GCA_023663915.1 Eubacterium sp.
TCTGCTCTCCGCCTGTTCTTATATGCACTCCCGGATACGGTTTCCACTCCGCGAACTCCCGCACTATCCAGAGCACCGCTTTTTCAAAAAGAAAACTGACCAGAATAACCGTCAGCGTCCACGCGAACAATCCCGCCGTATCCAAATAGATTTTGGACATATACAGGCGTTCGCCCATGGAATATCCGGGCAGACCAATCACTTCTGCCGCCACGCCCGACTTCCAGCTCATGCCGAGCGATATTTTGAGACAGCTATTTAAATACGGCATCATCGCCGGTCTATATATATAGAAGAAACGCTTTCCCCTGCCGATGTGAAACACCTTCGCCATCTCCAGCAATCCGTTATCCGCGCTCTTTAATCCAGCAATCATATTCACATAGACATTCGGAAATACAATCAGAAAACTAATAAAAAAGGACAGCCTGCGCGAGCCGAACCAGATCAGCAGAAGCACCACAAAAGACGCTACCGGAATCGACTTGACGGTCTGGACCACGGGAGACAATAGATCTTCCACGACCGGAAACCGATAGCTGACCGCGCCCAATAACATTCCAACAAAAAGGGCTAGGAAAAATCCCAGCCCGATCCTTGTAAAAGAACTCAAAACAATTCTGATAAAGTCCGGCTGTACCACATTCTGTCCAAAAACCGTAAGAACCTGAGCCGGTCCTACCAGCAGAATCGGATTGTCGATGCATAACGCCGCAATCTGCCAGACGATCAGCCAAAACAATATGATTACTGCCTTTTTTGCTTGTTTACGCATTCTGTGATCCACGCCAGACTCCTTATCTTAATATCATAATCATAGAAGCTGTAATCCTTGGCAATGCCAGCAAGAATTGCACAGCAATTCTTGTGACGCAGACTGCCGAGTCTGCATCTATTATCTTTTACCGCTTCTACTGCATGTAATAGAAATCATCACCTGGAAGATTCCCACCCACGGAAGACGGATCTTGTGCAAACAGTACCGACAGATAGCCCGATAATGCTTCCATCATATCACCGCCATCAAGGTAGGTGATATTGCACCCCGGCATTGCCTTGACTGCCAACGGCGCTTTCTCAATGATGCCTGCCGCTGCCACCAGCTCAGCCGCCTCTTCTACATGTTCATTGGCATAAGCCGCGCTGGCTGCATGCTCTTCCAGAAATTTGTCCACTGCATCCTTGTGCTCTTCCAGAAAACCATTGCGCACCACGGTCACACCGGTCACGAGACGGCTCTTTCTTCCATCCTGTGTCGTTGCGGCTGTCTCCTGCACCGCATCCCACTGCTCCGTTAAGTCCATCACAACCGACAAATTCTCGTTCTGCGCACATGCCGCCGTCACAAAGGGCTGGGGCAGTACGCCGATCAATTCCGGCGACTCCGTGAGCACCGCCGCTACTTCCGTCGCCTCAGACTTATACTCCAACATCACATCGCTCTCCGAAAGACCGTTTTCTTTTAACAAATACTGCAATACATAATCCGGAGTCGTTCCCTTGCCGGTCAGATAGATCGTTTTGCCTTTTAAATCTTGCATATTCTGTATGGTATCATCACCGGATACCATGTACAAGACGCCCAGTGTATTAATGTCGATCACCGACACACCGCCCTCCGTCTTGTTATACAGCACGCTCGCCACATTTGCCGGAACTAAGATGATATCCAGTTCCCCCGATATTATGGAAGGTAAAAGTTCATCCGCCGCCGCACTCATCGTAAATTCATAATTGTTCGCCGTCTCCCCTTTTTCGGACTGATCCATCAAATATACTAATCCCATGGATGTAGGACCTTTCAGAGAGCCGATTCTGACTGTCGCGAAACTTTCCTGTTCTCCCGACCCGCATCCGGTCATCAATGCCAAAGACATCACTACGACCATCATAATTGCTAGCACTCTTTTTCTCATATCCGTGTCTCCCTTCTGTCTGACGGGTGCGCAATGCACCAGGCGCTTTTCATTGACCCTTGCAGTCAGAAAGTCCACACGATCAGACAGACCACAGATAAATCCCAATGTCTGTAAACCAAAAATGCACCCGTCAAGGCACACTTCATCCATTGTTCGTATGTATTTCGGCAAGCCTTTCCTCTCAGCAGCGTCTTTCCGTAGTTCCACGAAAAGCACTCTTCAAGCGTCAGATTATATTATTCGCGGTATCCCGTCAGATGGATATCTGCGACTCCCAACAGCTTCATTGACCGCTAGAGTTACCATACAATCCCACTTCCGAGTAACCTAGAGACAGTATATATTATTTTTCTCCAAAAAACAACCCGCCTGATTGTTCAGACGGGTCATTCTTTTCGTTGTCCTTAAGCTTATTTCATCTGCTCTTCCTGACTCTTGATCATTCTACGAACCATCTCGCCGCCGATAGAACCAGCCTCTTTGGATGTGAGGTCACCGTTGTAACCCTCTTTCAGGTTTACACCTAACTCAGATGCAACCTCAGTCTTGAAACGATCCATAGCTGCCTTAGCTTCAGGAACTTCTACTCTATTGGTCTTGTTGCTTGCCATTTCTTTCACCTCCGAAATACATTGGAATGACTTCATTTACATGAACTGTCATTCTGTTATCTATATTATTGAGATAAGCGTTATTGTTTTACGCTTATCCCAGATGCTTCTGTACTGTCAAAACATTGTCTTGTCAGCGCAGCGATTCGTAACCGAGTCCTGTTATCTGCGAAAGCGTTCACTTTATCGCTTATCTTGATGTTAGTATGTTCGGATAAAATGAAAATATTATGGTATTTTCTGGCAGGCATTTTATTCGTTGAAAACCATGATGATTCTGTTTTTTATAGTATTAGGAAATTCCTACGCAAATTTCGAGTTCGCGATGAGTTTTCCAAGATGCAGGGCATCTTTTAGGAATTACTCATAATCTCGCAAACGAGCATCAGCTCGTTTTTTTATTGATACACGATCGTCTCCGCCATCTGCCGTGCCGCCTCTGCACCCTGCAGTTTCTCCAGGATCGCCAGCCCGAACGGTATCGCCGCGCCCATACCGCGTCCTGTGATGATATTGCCGTCTGTTACTGCCGGCTCCTGCAAAACCTGTGCGCCTTCTAAATGACTTTCAAAGGCAGGGTACGAACATGCTTTCTTGCCACGCAATAATCCTCTGTGCCCTAATATGCTGGGCGCGGCACAGATTGCCGCCACGATCTTGCCTTTCGATACAAAAGCATCTACCTGATCCATCAACGCCTCGCATGCCTCCAGATTCTTCGTCCCCGGCATACCGCCCGGCAGTACGATCACGTCAATCTTGTCAAAATCTACCTCACCGATCAGGGAATCCATCTCAACCTTGATGCCGTGGGAACCCGCTACGCTGCGCTCTCCCATGATGGACACCATATCCGTATCCACACCCGCCCTGCGCAGAATGTCAACCACCGTCAACGCCTCGATCTCCTCATACCCTGTCCCGAAAAAAACTGCTGCTCTGCTCATCGTCGCTTACCCTCCATAGTCGCAATTTTCTGATTCCTATAAAACGTGCAAATTCAATATTTCTATATTATTCCACCTAATCAATATTATAAAACGGGTTTTTGAGGAAAACAATCATAAATCTGCTGCAAATACCTTTTATAACTTTTTTTCCATATAAAGTTTGGGTGTCAAAAACCCCTTCAATAAACTTTAGCTGGCAGATTGCATAAAATGTTCGCGAAGCTGTCTTACGAAGGAATATGAGATTTTCTTAATATTCCGTTCAATATTAAGAAATTTCGGGACATGGATGTCCCGAAAAGCCCGAAATGCGCATGGACGCGCATAGAGGGCGGTTTCGTCCGCCATTCACAACCTTGTCGGAATATTTTAGAAAATCCATATTCCGGAGTCCGACGCGAGCGGACATTTTGTGCAATCTGCCTTCACAACTTATACGATAGAACTTTTGACATCCGAATCCATATAAAATTCTTCTTGACACATTCTGCCCCTCTATGTTATTTTAAACTACATCACTTATGTTTGGTCTATGTGGCTAATCGCAGCCATATCCAAGAGCAGCTCGCTCAAGTCCCATAGTGACGTTTTATCGTATGTTTTGTAGCACATTGGCAAATGAATAAGGCTTTACACCGCCACAAAAACCTCTTATAATATATTTACTATATACGAAAGGGGTGAAAGGATGATTGACATGCCGACTGATATTCAATTTAAGGACGAATTACGCAAAGAACGAATCCGAATCGAAGACGAATTGGAACTATTACGAAAGAAAAATTATGAACAACTGGAGAAAAAATTGGAACGCGATCTTCAAAGAGTGAATGAAGGTTTAGAAAGTTAAAAACCAGATACCCGAAAACAAAGGTGTAAAGCCTTATCATACGATAGAGCTGTCCCGAAAGGAGTCCCCCGATGGAAATCGAACGCAAATTCACAGTCAAAAACCTGCCCGGTCAATTAGAGCAGTACACCTGCCACGTAATCGAACAGGCATATTTGAACACTGACCCTGTTGTCAGAATCCGCAGGCAGGACGATGAATATTACATGACCTACAAAGGCAAAGGGCTTTTGGCAAGAGAGGAGTACAATCTCCCGTTAAATGAGCATTCCTACTATCATCTAAGAGAAAAGGCAGACGGAAATGTGATTTCCAAGAAACGCTACGTCATACCGATCGAGCACCCGACATTTACGTCAGAATATCAAGAATCGATTGACTATTCCGGTCTATGCGTTGAACTGGATATTTTCGACAAACCTTTTGCGCCTCTCGTCATCGCTGAGGTGGAATTTCCGTCTGAAGATATGGCGAATGCCTTCCTGCCGCTTGACTGGTTCGATCAAGATGTCACGAACGACCCGGCTTATCACAATTCCAATCTAAGCCGCCGGACATTCTGAGCAGATTATTCTGTCCTTGGAGCCGCCGTAGACTCACGCACTGCCATTCTTGCCGGAAATACGATCTGCTGATGGGCTTTGCGCCCATCGATTACATCAAGCAGCACACGGATCGTCTTCTGCGCCATCTCTTCTACCGGCTGCCTGATGGTGGTAATCTTCGGATTGTAATACTCGCCCAGCTCTATGCCATCATATCCTGCCACGGAAATATCATCGGGAATGCGTTTGCCCGCCTCAAACACCGCCCTGCACACTCCGATCGCCAGCAAATCCGATGCCGCATAGACTGCCGTCACATGTTTACCGGAATCGAACAGTTTCTTTGCCGTAATATATCCGTTTTCCATGGAAAAATGATCGATCTCTTCTTCGACATAGCAGATCAGCTCCGTTGGGACTGGCAAACCGCGTTTCCGAAAAGCCTCCCGATATCCTTCGATGCGCCTACGTCCGATTGACTCCTCTGGTCTTTCCGTAATAAAGGCGATGCGTCTATGTCCGAGACTTAGAAGATACTCTGTCATTTTCTCACTTTCCAGCTTATCATCCACCGAAATATTAGAAAATTCCACCCTGCCAATGCGGTCGGAAATATCTACCCCGATCGTACTGAAAATAAAAGGCACATTCAGTTTGTTTATTTTTTCTTCCGAATGGCTGAAACGTCCTCCAAGAAAGACTATGCCTCTCAAACGCTTTTCTTTTTCCAGTTCTAACGCCACGTCCACCTCGTCTTCATGCGCCTCCACATGCCGCAGGACAAGCGCATATCCGCTGCGCTGTGTCTCTTCCTCTATGATTCGTATCATATTATTGAAAAAAGGATTCGTGATGCCTTTGACGAGTACGGCAATGCATTTCGCGTCTGTCCGCTTGAGATTTCTCGCACTATTGTTGGGAACAAACCCGGTCTCCTCGATCACCCGAATGATCCTTTCGCGGGTTTCCGGATTGATGTCGGGATGGTTGTTGATCGCCCTCGACACCGTGCTGACTCCCACGCCGCACTGTCTTGCAATATCTTTGATTGTAATCTCTGTCATGCCTTTTCCCTTCCAGTCCACAGACAAATACTGACAGCCCTGCAAAGACCGCCAGTACTTTTGTCTGTCGTATTCCTATTTCGGCAGTCTGCCGTACAGTTTCGTCATCTCCAGGATGCGTCCTGCAAGTTCTTCCGTAAACTGCCCCGGAAGCATTCTCCATTTCCAGTTTATGCCGAGCGTGGACGGAATGTTGATTCTCGCCTCCGCTCCAAGCCCCAGATAGTCTTGAATCGGAATCACACAGGTCTCGGACACGCTCGCCATCGCCGCCCTGATAAATTCCCATTGAATCTCTTTGTTTGTGCGGATATTCAGATATTTTTTGGCAAAAGCCCTGTCCGCGCGGCTTAAGCTTCCATACCAGCCGAGCGTCGTGTCATTGTCATGCGTCCCTGTATAGACAATGCTGTTGGCTGTATAGTTATGAGGTAAATAGTCACTCTCTTCCCTCGGATCAAATGCAAATTGCAGAATCTTCATTCCCGGATAGCCCGTCTTTTTGACCAGTTTAATGACCGACTTGGTCAAAAATCCAAGATCCTCCGCAATTACCGGCTTATTGCCGATCTGTTCTTTCATCGCCTTGAAGATATCATATCCCGGTCCTTTCTCCCATTGACCAAACTCCGCCGTCTCGTCGGCAAACGGGATGGAATAGTACTCGTCAAAACCTCGGAAATGATCGATGCGTACCACATCATAAAGCTCATAGCAATAAGCGATACGTTTCATCCACCATGCATAGCCTGTCTGTTTATGGTATTCCCAGCGGTATAGCGGATTCCCCCACAACTGCCCTGTCGCAGAAAAGGCATCGGGCGGGCATCCCGCCACTGCAATAGGTGTCAACGTGTCGTCCAGTTGGAATAATTCTGGGTTCGCCCAGGTATCTGCGCTGTCAAATGCGACGTAGATCGGAATATCACCTATGATCTGTATCTTTTTCTGATTCGCATAATCTTTGAGCGCAAACCACTGCTTCGCAAACAAATACTGCTGAAACTGGTAAAACCTCACTTCTTCCGCATATTTCTCACGGTAACGCTCCATCGCCTCCGGACTGCGCCGTTTGATATCCTCGTCCCACTCGCTCCAGCTTACACCGTCGAAGGAGTTTTTCACCGCCATGTAGAGCGCATAATCGTCCAGCCAATAGCTGTTCTCCTTCACATATGCCTGAAAATCCGCCTCTTTTTCCACATTACTGTTATGAAAAGCAGTCCTTAATACCCGAAACCTCGAAAGATAAATTTTGTCATAATCAATATATTCCTCGTTATCCCCGAAATCACATTTTTCACAATCTGACTCTGTCAAATACCCTTCTTCGATCAACGTCTCTAAATCGATATAATAAGGATTTCCCGCAAATGTCGAAAAAGACTGATACGGCGAGTCCCCATATCCCGTCGGACCGAGCGGCAGAATCTGCCAGTAGGATTGTCCTGCCTTTGCTAACAGGTCAATAAATTCATATGCCTGTTTGGAAAAAGTACCGATTCCATATTTGGACGGGATACTGGATACAGGCATCAAAATTCCGCTTTTTCTCATAATTACACAAATCCTTTCTTTCCTATTATCTTCCTTCCGAAGTGTTTGCGAGACGAGCGGCATAAATTTCAAATTTGCGTCTGTCATCAGACAAATTTACGACACTCCGGCAAATGTTTTCGTTTCGGTATCGTTATCGGTAACGTTTCCAATGACTTAAATCCAGTATAAAACGCAATTCCTTTTTTCGCAATAGGCTATTACAAAAATGCTATGATATTTTTTACGGAATCAAAGATCAGATGCGGAATCACATCGGATTGACGTACATCTTCCATAGATGCCTCCCCGCTCAAAACGAGAATACTCTTAAGCCCGTTATTACGCCCCGCCGCAATATCCGTATAGAGCCTGTCGCCCACCATTGCCACCTCGTTGCATTTCAAGTTGACTCTATTAGTCAAATATTCTATGATATCCGCGTTGGGTTTCCCGATAATCCTGTCCGGATAGCGGAAAGCGGAAGCATGGATAAATGCATGGATCGCGCCTGCGTCCGGGATGAAACCCGTCTCCGTCGGGCAGTTATAATCGGGGTGGGTCGCCAGATAAGGCAGCCCCGCCCGGACATGGTCGCATACCTTGCACATTTTCTGATAATCCAAGGAAGTGTCAAACGCCGTCACAACGAGATCGGGATTCTCGTCTTCCAGCACAATCCCCGCCTGCATAAACTCTTCCTGCAAAAGAGGATTGCCGAGCAGGAATACTTTTTTGCCCGGAAAATGTTTCTGTATATAGTAGATCGTCGCCTGACCCGACGTGACAATCTTGTCCTCCTCCACGTCTAACCCCATCCGATGAAGTTTCTCCACATAAACCGATGCATTCTTGGAAGAATTGTTTGTCACAAAAACATAACTTCTTCCCCTCTCCTCAATCCTATGCAGAAACTCTACCGCCCCATCAATCCACTGCTCGCCAAGATAGATCGTGCCATCCATATCCAGCGCAAAACATCGTATCTGAGAGAGTATTCCTTTTTCATCCTGATTTATTTCAGGGATTATGGCATCCATAATGTACCTCCTGTCGAATTGAAATTACTTGCAGCATTGCTTCCCTGTCAACCTTGACGCGGCTGCGAGCTTCACAATGTATGATTAAAATCATCTTTTATAACATAGCATATCTGCAGCTATGGCACAAGATATTGACACAAGGTATCGGCATTAGATATCCGTATAAAGGTTCTGCATAGTTGCCTGCATGAGATATCAACATAAGATGTCGGCATAAGATATTAACATAAGCTCCCTACAAAAGATGCCTGCGCAAGATTATTTTAACTGTTTACCCCGTCTTGCAAATGAGGTAAAATAGATATAAGAATTTTCTATAAAGTTTTTATCACATGAATCCTACAGAACAAGAAAGAAGGTTGACCATGAAAGAACAATTATACACGATTCCCTTAAATGACGCCATGAACGCCAACGATGAATGTCCCTTCTGCTTTATTGAGCGCAACGTGGAACAGGATCTTCTCGATTTTGTCTTAGGCTCCGGCTCTTCCTACATGGAAAGCGATGTCCGCGAACAGACAGACAAGGCTGGCTTTTGCAGAAATCATTTCCAGAAAATGTTCGACTATGGAAATACGCTCGGCAACGCATGGATTCTGAAAACCCATTATATACAGATGAACAAAGAGATGCTGCAGCAGTTCAAAGCATTTAAGCCCGCTAAAACATCTTTCAAAGATAAATTCAAGAAGCAGACCGAGCGCCAGAACCCTATCGGCATATGGGTTGCCGAAAAGGAACAGTCCTGTTATATCTGTAAACGATATGCTGATACCTATGAACGCTATCTCGATACTTTTTTTGTCATGTATAAAAAAGATCCCGAATTTCGCGAGAAAGTCAAAAACAGCAAAGGATTCTGCCTGCATCATTTCGGCGATCTGTGCGAAGGATCGGACAGCCGTTTAAATGACAAGGAAAAGGCGGAGTTCTACGATATGGTATTTCCTCTGATGGAGCAGAATATGTCCCGTCTCGCGGAAGACGTGGCGTGGATGGTTGAAAAATTCGATTACCGCAACAAAGATGCCGACTGGAAGAACTCGAAAGACGCGATCCAGCGCGGTATGCAGAAGTTAAAAGGGGGATATCCTGCGGATCAGCCATATAAGATGAACAAGTAACAAAACGAGCTTACGCTCGTTTGCGAGATTTGCTTGCTTACGCTGCGCAAACTTGGAACTCGTCGCAATCTTGAAAATAAAGCCTTGCAGGAAACATCCTGCAAGGCTTTCATATGTTCCGACATTTCTTTATGTCTTATTCCATAGCGTCCGTGGAGCTGTCGTCAGCGTCTTCATCATCGAAAAACTCTTCCACTTTCACTTCCGCTTTGTCGGCTGTCTCCTTGACTGCCTCAGCCGCTTCCTTCGCCGCACCGACTACCTTATCGGTCGCCTCCGCTTTCGCCGCATCAAGTCCTTCCTTAAACTCATCCGCCTTCTCCAGATCAAGATCAACATAGTTGCGGTCAGCCTCCTGTGCTTTCTCTTCTTCGTCCAGATCGTCGTCAAAATTGTCGAAATCGTCGTCATCATCGAAATTATCGTCTACCGAATTGTCTTTATTCCGTAAACAATAATACGCACCTGCCGCAACGGCTCCGAGAGCAGCTGTCACCATTAAAATTTTACCGAATTTTTTTGCCATGAGGGTTCTCCTTTCACCGTCTCTTATATCACTATATTAATACTATTTTACCAAAATGAAAAGAGAATATGTATAAAAAAAATATGTTTTTCACGAATCCTATTTTACATACAACATCTTGTGTCTGCAAATTTTCTTGAAACTAGTTTTACGCAAGACATTGAATACCTTGTCGTTTTGTGTTATATTAAAATTCGACTCGCGAAGTCAACATGCCAATGTGTCTCTCTTTAGAATGGATAAAATATGAACGAAAAATTTTTTGATTTAAAAAAAGAAAAGCAGGACCGGATGATCAACGCCTCCCTCAAACTCTTTGCTACCAATGGTTACAAACATGCAAGTACTGACGATATCGTAACCGAGGCGGGGATCAGTAAAGGTCTTTTATTTCATTATTTCGGAAGCAAAATAGGGCTTTATACTTTTTTATACGATTACAGCGTTCGTTTTATGAAGCTGGAACTGACTACCGGAGTATCGTCTTCTGCATCTGACTATTTTGAGATCCGCAAGCAGATTGAATTTGCCAAAATGCAGGTTCTCAAGAACTACCCTTATATGCAGCAGTTTCTTGACCGCTGTGTTTCCGAGAACGTAAGCGAGGCGCTCATGGCAACCGAGAAGCAGCGCAGCGTCATTCAAGACATATACGCCGTTTTAAAAAACCAGTCCGACCGCTCACTTTTCATAGACGGCATATCTTTTGAGAAGCTTGACGCGATGTTGGATTACACGATCACTGGTCTGATGTGCACGCATTTCCTCGATGATTCCTTCCATCCCGAAATGCTGTACGAAGAGACGGTGTCTTATCTGAATATGATGAGGCAGATTTCATACAAAAAAACGAGCTGACGCTCGTTTTAAGCAGGAATTTCTTATTACATAAAAATAAACTGACGCTTGTTTTAAACATAAAAATTTCCTATTACACAAAAATAGGCTGTCTATTTTCAGACAGTCTATTATTCTGGAAACCGCAGTTCTCTGCACCTCCCTAGATGCTGATTTAACTGCCTGTCAACTTCCCGTCCGCCATACATCACACGAATAACCATGACAACATTTTCTTTATGGTTCGGGATGTAGAAAACAAGATAGTTGTCCACAGGCATAATGCGCAGATTTCGGCTGTGCCACGGCTCCTTGTCATATACACGAAAGCGCTCCGGCATCTCATCCAGGGAATCAATGCTTTCTTCCAAACAGTCAAGCTGACTTGCGGCATTCTGCGGTGACTGCAAATCAAACGCAATATATTCATAAATGCTGCGCAGGTCGCTTTTTGCCTGCGGCGTTATACTGATTTCATAGCTCATAGCCCGTATTCCTTACGGATTTCTGCAAATGCCTGTTTTGCCGGAATTGTGCGCCCCGCCTGCATATCTGCATATCCTTTGTCCAGTTCTGCGTCAAGCTGCCCTACTGTCATACGGCTGATATCCAGCGGCTGCTCCGGCAGTTTCACTTCAAAAGGCAGTCCCTTTTGAAGAATGATCTGCTTATAGAACATGGTAATAGCATTGGAGGCAGGAATGCCAAGTGCATTTAAAATGCTCTCTGCCTGTTCTTTCACGTCCGGCTCGATTCGCGCATATAAATTTGCTGATTTTGCCATATCAAAAAACTCCTTTCAAGATATATCTTTCCCATCTGCACTTTTATTATACACGATTGTGCGGACAAAAGCAATACAAACAGTCTCATCCGTAAATCTGCTCTTTCTAACTCAGTTCCTCAATACTCCGTTTTTTGCGCCGCCATTCTTTTACTGATATCCGGCTCATACTGATACATCACCGAAGAATTTTGCGTTACCTTGTCGGAAACGGCAATGTCAGAATACTCCTCAAAATTTTCGACTTGTTCCATGACCTTGCTGAATACTTCCGGGCTATACTGCGGCGGATAACCATTCTTAACCAGACAAATTTTAATCTCAAGTTTTAACTGGTTGCGCACATTCTGGTTATTAAGCCAATCGGCAAAGGATGATTTCGTGTCAATGATTTCCTTTACCTTTTTCGCTAAGGTTTTGCATTTGTCATTCACAATAACGCCGTCTGCTTCTCGATCTTCTCCGTATTCAAAATGATATTGATTCCGCAACGCAATTAAAATATCATAGAAGGCTTTTTCCTCAAAGGTCAAACCAATCTTACGAAAACTTTCTCTGTTCTCGTTCATCTGACGAAGAATTGCTAAGGCTTGTTCCGTTGCCTTTTTGATAATATCTTCCGATGCCTGTTCCTGTGCTTCGCCTGCTTCTTCTGCCGAAAGATGTTTCCGTCTTTCCTGATATTCTGCAATCGTCTTTTCCAGCATTTCCTGAAATGACTTTGCGGCTAACTGATTCACTTTTCCATATTCCCGAATCTGCTTACGAAGCATTTTCACAAGAAGTTCCAGTTTCGTCGCAGGCATTTTCACATCCGATAATTTTTCAAAATATTCCGGGGAAAAGATATCTTCTTCCTCGCCGCTTTCAAGAACGCTTTCCACCTGATTGTATTTCAATGCTTCCTCAACCATCTTGGAAACTGCACGGTTCATGATATCGGTATCCACTTCGCTGGTTCCGCTCATTTTGCGGACAAAACCTGCAATCGCCATAAAACACTGTGCAAATGCCGATTCTTCTTCCCCAAGATTACCGGAAGGATGACAAACATCAAATGCCTTTCTCATTCGTTTTACCGTCTTTAGAAAGTAGGTTTTGAAGGAAACCTTCTGGGAACCTCGATTTCCTTCTGCCTGCAATTCCTGTGTCGATACAAATACATATTCTGCGGCTTTCGCAAGAAGTCTATAACGCATGGCGGAGTCGCAATTCGGATTTAGGAAAGGAGCTAAATCATAATCCGCAAACAATGTTTTTAAGATTTCCAGTTCTTCTCGAAACACAGTTGCAGCCTGTTCCACATCATCGGACGTAGGAGCAACAGAAAGTACGCCGCCATAAATCTTCATTGCTTCACGCATATTGTCACGAATACCAATATAGTCAATCACCATACCAAATTCTTTTCCATGATAGATTCTGTTTACGCGGCTGATCGTCTGTATCAGCAAATGCTTCTTGAGAGGTTTATCGTTATACAGATAGGTAAGGCACGGAACATCAAAACCCGTGATCCACATATCGACAACGATTGCTATATGGAAGTTGGATTTTTCCTGTTTGAAAGCAGCGTCAAGTTCGTCAGAACGTTTATCATTCTTAACCCCGCCCAAATAGTCATACATGCGTTTTTTATCGTTGCTGCGGACGCTGGATACCATTGCAACAAACGGCATAGGTTTCAATTCTTTTAACTCTTCTTCGCTTACGGAAACTCCGTCGGGAGATTTCTTTTCCTCAAACCATTCGGGATATTTCGCCTGAAACTTCTGAAGTAACGCATACGCAATCTTTCTATTTAAACAGACAACCATCGCTTTTTGTATTCTATCCGGGTCTCCTGCGCAGGATGAAAGATAATGGTCATGGATATCAGCGGCAAGACGTTCTAAGCGTAAAGGTTCTCCAAGAATAACTTCCATAGAACTCATCGCTTTTTTGCTTGCTTCGATATCCTCAGGTGTTGCGCCATCCTCGGCACATTTTTTATAATAATCTTCAATCGCTTTTACCTTTTCTTCCTCAAACAAAACCTTTGCGATACGAGGATGATACTTGATCGAAACCGTCAAACCGTCCGCGACTGCCTGATCCATTGTATAGCGGTCAATTTCCTCCCCAAATGTCTGGTAAGTTTCTGCAATAGGCGTACCAGTGAATCCAACAAAAGTAGCCTGTGGAAATGCTTCTTTCAACACCTTGGCATATGGTTTTGACACCATGGCTTTCATATTCTCATCGGCATCTTTGCTGAACTTCACTTCCTCAGAATGTTCAATCTGCGTTCTGTGTGCTTCATCGGAAAACATATGATATTTTGACGGTCATTGATCAGACCAATTTTATCCTCTTTCCGGTCGCAGAATTTCTGAATCGTACAGATATAGAAACCTCCGCTTTGTCTGGCGCCAAGTTCCTGTCTTAACTGTACTCTGTTCTTTACAACAGATACTTCTCCAAGATTCAAAAATTCCGTGCTCTTTGTGAAAAGTTTTGCTCCCTGCTTTTGAAGGTCATCCCTGTCAACAATCAGAATAATTGTCGGTGAGCCGATTTCCGGTATATCGGTACAACGGAGTGCAAGCTGACGGGCAAGAAAAGCCATCGTGTATGTTTTCCCGCACCCCGTTGCGCCGAAGTAAGTTCCACCTTTGCCGCTTTTATCCACAACAGATTTTACAATGCTTTCTTTCAGTAATCTTGTTGCAAAGAACTGTGGATAACGACATACGATTTCACGCTCTTCCCTATCGTAAATGCTGTCTTGAAAAAAGATGTAATCCCTGAAAATCTCCAAAAACCGTTCCGGCGCATAGACACCCTTTATCATCGTTTCTGTTTCCGCAAAAGGCAGGGTAGATGTCTCATCACCGTCATTGACTTTCCGCCAGGCATAAAAATGCTCATATGGAGTGCGAACGGTTCCAAGTCTTGTTTTCACGCCGTCAGAAATACAAGCCAGAGGGCAATAATGTAATAAGTGCGGAATATCTCTCCAGTAATGAATGTTAATTTGCTCCCAGGCATCATAAATGGTCGCATTTGCATCCGCAGGATTTTTCAATTCAATGATGCATAACGGCATACCATTTACAAATAGAAGTACATCCGGTCTGCAGTTTTCTTTCTGCCCATTATTTGTATATTCTACGGTAAACTGATTCACCACACGGAAGATATTCTTCTCAGGATTTTTCCCAAAATGAATGAGCGGTATCATTCTCGCAATTCCATTTCGCGGCGTAAACGGAACACCATCAACCATCCAGCCATAAACCTTATGTAATATGGCAAAGTCACTTTCCGCGCCCACAAGACGAACCTGATCGAAAATCTGGGTCACTTCCCCTTCTGTCAGGTCAGGATTGGTATCTGCTAGAAACTTCTTGAAATCATCCACAATCAGCACATCTTTTTTGGTGACACGAGAAATGTGGCTGCCCGCAGAATAAGTCCAACCCTCAGCCTCCAAAAATTCAAGAAAGGCATATTCATATTCTGATTCATAGTAGTGACCATTGTATTCTTTCAGTTTAGCCATAGGCTGCTTCTCCTTTGTCTTTTCGCGCTTCTTCGATAGAGCCTTTTAACAGGCTGATCTCACAATTTATCAGGAAAAATTTCTGCAAGTAATTTTTTTCTATATACTTCATCCTCTGTTGCCTTTTTTAAATCATCAATCCTATTATTTGCAAACAGGTAATGATTCAATGAAAGAATAATATCCTGTCCTTTCTGCAATCCCCGGTTTTCTATACGGTCCAGCACTTCACACATAGTCGTCTGCCTCCTTTCCATATCAGGACTATACACCCATTCATAACGGTTATCTTTTGTCATAACGGACATCAACTGCAGTAGTTCATGCAACATGTTTTATCGTAGTATTCGATGCGGTATAATTCTTATTCTTGCGCATCTGCA
>JAMPGN010000088.1 GCA_023663915.1 Eubacterium sp.
CACCCGTCTGCACATAGAGGGCTTCTTTTTCCACACAGACTACCGTTCCCGGCTCAGTATTTTCAAGTTGCGGCACAACATCTGGCGTAAGCGCCTCTTTTGCCGCCGCCTTTTCTTCCCATATCTTGAGATTCTTGCCTCGAAACACGGTGGAAGCGCCCGGCCATGAGATCAGTCCCCGGATAAGGCAGTCCAGCTCTCCCGCACTCTTTTGCCAGTCAATCCTTCCCATCGACTTGTGTAACATCCTGGCATAGCTGCTCTCCTCATCGTTCTGCTTCACCGGTGTCATATCGCCGCTCTCTATCTTTGCAAGCGCTTCCACGATCAGACGTGCTCCCGCCTGCGCCAATTTGTCATGCAGGCTGTCCCCGGTCTCGCCCTCCTCGATTGGCACTTCCGCTTTCATCAGCATATCGCCGGTGTCGAGTCCTTTGTCCATCTGCATAATCGTGACACCGCTCAATTTTTCCCCGTTTATGACCGCCCACTGGATCGGCGCCGCCCCTCTGTATTTCGGAAGCAGGGAAGCATGGATATTCACACAGCCGTATTTCGGCATGGACAAAATCTCCTCGGACAAAATCTGACCGAAAGCCGCCACCACAAAAATACCCGCTCCATATCCGCGCAGTGTTTCCACTGCATCGCTCTCCTTGATCTTGACGGGCTGGAATACCGGAATGTCGTGTGCCAGCGCGCACGCTTTGACCGGCGTCACCTGCACTTCCTTGCCCCTTCCTCTGGGCTTATCCGGCTGTGTCACCACCGCTGCTACTTGATGTCCCGCCTGTATGATTGCCTCAAGCGCACCCACTGCGAAATCGGGCGTTCCCATAAATACGATTTTCATTCCCTGTGCCTCCTTTCCCGGACGATCACATGTCCTCCTCCTTTAAGTCTTCCGTGTTCACCAGAGGTCCTTTTACCTTTTCCACATATAAATGTCCTTCTAAGTGGTCTAATTCATGGCAGATCGCCCTGGCAAGCAGTTCCGTCCCCTCTAACTCGAAAGCATTCAGATTCTCATCATAAGCCAGAATTTTGGCATAGTTGGGGCGGGTCACTTTGCCGCTTTTGCCCGGAACACTAAGACACCCTTCGTAGCCCTCCTGTTCTCCGCTGGTTTCCAAGAGTTTTGGATTGATGAGCAGAATCGGATCTTCCCCCGTAACATCGATGACTATGATTTTTTTCAAGATTCCCACCTGCGGCGCGGCAAGCCCTACGCCTTCCGCCTCATACAGTGTCTCAAACATATCATCGATCAGATCTTGTATCCTGGGAGTGATCTCGGTCACATCCTTACATTTTTTATTTAAGACCGGGTCTCCCATCTCCCTGATTTTTCTGATTGCCATTTTCTTTCCTCTCCTTTTTGCCTTTCGTAATTAGTATGTATTCATAGGGTCAAAATCATATTGCACCGTCTGATTTTTTAACTCTTTCTCCTTACAAAACAATTCCAACCGGTCTTTGATCTCCACCAAGACCTGATAATCTGCATGTTTGACATAGAAAACATGGCGGTACAGGTCGTTGATCTTCCCGATCGATGCTTCTGTCGGACCGATCAGTTGAAGCCCGCCGCATATTTTGGCATTTCTGCCGCATTCTATGTTAACTACATCAGTCATCATTTTCCCCAGCTCCGCGCCGGACTCCCGCTGCCTCGAAGTGATGAGCACTGCCAGCATATGCGCCGCCGGCGGGTAACGCATGAACTCCCGGTAGGTGATCTCCTCCTCATAGAATCCACAGTAATCCTGTTTCGCCGCGTGCACAATGCTGTAATGTTCCGGCTGGTATGTCTGGATCACCACTTCCCCCGGTTTCTCGCCTCTTCCTGCGCGTCCCGCTGCCTGCGTCACCAGTTGGAACGTCCGCTCCCCGGCGCGGTAATCATTCTGGTTGAGCGACAGATCCGCCGCGAGAATGCCAACCAGCGTTACATTGGGAAAATCATGCCCTTTGACGATCATCTGCGTTCCCACAAGGATATCCGCCTTTTCATCTGCAAAAGCCGACAGTATCTTCTCATAACTGCCCTTCGTCCTGGTCGTATCCGCGTCCATGCGAAGCACCCGCGCCGCCGGAAATTCCTTGTGCAATGCCTCCTCGATCTGCTCGGTGCCAGCTTTAAATCCAAGCAGGTACTTCGACCCGCATTCCGGACAGTTTGTGCGCCTTACTTCTTCATAGCCGCAATAATGACATATTAACATACCGTTTCGGTGTTCGGAAAGAGAAACATCACAGTGGGGACATTTCATCACATGCCCGCACGCCCTGCAGGAGACAAATCCCGCATATCCTCTCCTGTTTAAGAAAAGCATCGTCTGTTCGCCCGCCGCAAGTCTCTGTGCAATCAATTCCTTTAGTTTCCTGCTGAATACCGAACGGTTTCCCTGCTTTAATTCTTCCCTCAAATCTATGGTGTATACGCTCGGCAGAACACTGTTCCCGTGCCTGCCCGTCATCTCATACAGTTTATATTTGCCCTGCCTCGCCCGATAATAAGCATCCACCGAGGGAGTCGCAGAGCCTAAGACCACGCACGCATGATGCATCTGCGCGATGCGGATCGCCGTCTCTCTGGCATGGTATTTCGGCATCGACTCGCTCTTGTAGCTGCTCTCATGCTCCTCGTCCACAACGATGACTCCCAGATTCGCAAAAGGCGTAAACAACGCCGATCTCGGTCCGATGATCACGTCGATCTCCCCCGCTTTGGCACGCCTGAGCTGATCGTATTTCTCGCCCTTAGAAAGGGCGGAGTTGATCACCGAGACCCTGTCCCCGAATCTCTTATAGAAACGCAAAAGAGTCTGATAGGTGAGCGCGATCTCCGGAATGAGGACGATCGCCTGTTTTCCCATGGCAATCATCTGCTCGACCACGCCCAGATATACCTCCGTCTTACCGCTGCCGGTAACACCGTGCAGAAGATACGTCTGCGGATTGCCCTCCCGGTAATCCTTCAGAATATCTTCTATGATCGTCCTCTGCCTATCGCTTAGGATGATCCGTTTCTCTCTGCCGTCCATATGCCCGACCGGATTACGGTACAGGCTTTCCGTCTCGATCTTCAGATATCCCTGCCCTGCCAAAGACCGCAGTGTTGCCGACGATACGTTGAGTTTCTGGCTGAGCAGTTCGTAGGGAAGTATTTCTTCCTCCGCAAGCGCATAGAGCGCTCTTGCCTTTGCCGCCTGGTGCTTCCTCGCGCATACCTGTGCCGCCTTCCGCAATTCTTCCGGCGGAGCGCATCTGGTAATCTTTTTCCGCTCCAATTGCCTAAGTTTCTGTTTCACCGGCAGAACCGTCCGCAAAGCCGCAATCATCGTGGAGCCATACTGCCTTTTTAACCAGTAGGCGATCTGTATCTGGTTTCCTTCCACGGTGACGCCCTTATCGTCCACTGAGAGAATCGTCTTTAGTTTCTCGATCGGATAACCCGCCTGGTCGGACAGATCGACCACATATCCGATCCTGTCGCTGTCCGCCTTTCCGAAAGGCACGTGGACGCACACGCCCGGATACACGGCATCGGACAATTCCTGCGGAATGATATACTGAAAAGGCTTATCTACTTTTTCATGGGAGATATCGATAATAATATCCGCATACTTTGCCGCCATGCCGCCTCTACCTTCCTGCGAGTATCTCCTCGATCAGCACGCGCTCATCCATGGGATACTTCACTCCGTTGATCTCCTGATAATCCTCGTGCCCCTTGCCTGCCAGCACGATGATATCCCCCGGCTCTCCGTGGGATATGGCATAGGCGATCGCCTCTTTCCTGTCGCAGATCTCTACGTATTCCCCGTCCGTCCTGCCAATACCGATCTTGATATCGTCGATGATCGCCTGCGGTTCCTCGGTTCGCGGATTATCCGATGTGATGATCGTCAGATCCGCCATCCGCCCGCTGACTTCACCCATCTCGTATCGCCTGGACTTCGCACGGTCTCCCCCGCATCCAAAAAGACAGATGAGCCGATGAGGTTCGTAAGCCCGCAAGGTGGCCAAAAGGCTCTTGAGCGCCATGGCATTATGCGCATAATCGATCATCAACGTAAAGTCGTCAGACACCTTGACCGGTTCGATCCTGCCTTTCACTTTCGCCGTAATCAATGCCTCTTTCACCGTCTCCTCCGTCACGGCAAAATGCCGACAGATTGCGATCGCCGTCAGCGCATTGTATACGCTGAACTTTCCGGGTGTCGCGATCCTTGCGTGAAAATTCATAAGCCCGGATAGATCAAATTCCATTCCAAGATTACCCGCTTCTTTCAAGAAAGCAATGCTTTTTGCCCTAAGATCTGCCTCGGTATCGATCCCGTATGTCTCCAAGGTACAGGTGTGTCCTTGCGTGACTGCCTCCCAGTGTGCATCATCATGGTTGACGATCCCGACTTTGCACTGTTTGAACAACAGTCCCTTGCAATGCAGATAATCCTCGAAATCTTTATGCTCCCCTTTGCCGATATGGTCCGGCTCCAAATTCGTAAAAATGCCAAAATCAAATACAAATCCCTGCGTCCGGTGGAGCATCAGCCCCTGCGAGGAAACCTCCATCACAACGGTATCACACCCTGCATCCGCCATCTGCCTAAAATACTTCTGAATCAGATAGGACTCCGGCGTCGTGTGGTCTGCGTGGATATGCATATCCCCGATAATGATCTCGATGGTCCCGATCAGCCCCACTTTTCTTCCCGCCTGCTCTAAAATGGATTTCACGAGATAAGTCGTGGTCGTCTTACCCTTAGTGCCCGTAATACCGATAATTTTCATTTCTTTTGCCGGATCATCGAAAAAGGCCGCCGAAAGAAACGCCATCGCATAATGTGCATCCTGCACTTTGATCACCGTCACATCGGCATCTTCCGGCAGATCCACCTCCCGCTCCACGATGAGCGTCCCCGCCCCCGCAGACACCGCGTCGGCGGCAAACTCATGTCCGTCCCTGATAGCTCCCGGTATACAAATAAATAGACTACCCGGAACGACCTTGCGCGAATCATATATGATATCCGTCACATCCCTATCAAGTGTCCCCCGAACACATTCATACTCAATTTTCCCCAATAATTTACTAAGCGCTACCATTTATTCCCTCCTGCTTTTTTCCACAACCCATCTCGAAAAAATCAAACAACCCATCTCAAAAAAATCAAATTACTACGGCTCCATACGGAGAATGCCCGCACTTTGGGCATTCTCTTAAACATTTAGCAACTCTTAGGCGGCGTCTTTTGACGCCTTAGAGGTGCTTAATGTTTTTTTTACAATAGCACGAAAACAGCCGTTTTTCAATGTTTGACGCATATTTCAGTCATCTTGCACTCAAACCTCCGCTCTGTAAAGAAACGAAATCGTTTTTATTCTCTTTTTTTAATTTTTCTTAATGGATTTTTATTTTTTTATAACAAAGTAAACACATTTTGGACACATTTACACTTTATGATGTTAATCAAGATAGTTGATGAACTCACTATCTCCCCCCTCATAAGAAAGTACGAAAAAGTCCGGCAACCCCGGACTTTTTTGTTGCCATGTCCGCCGGGCGTGTCTCATGGTGCTTTTCAAGACACAATCTATCTTATTATATGAATTATGTGGCATCACCTTTACAATAATCCTGCATAATCATCTGCAAACTCGTCTTTCCCTGGTACACATTCAAATCCGGATAATAGATCACGTGGATACAGATATTTCCATTCCCTTCCCAGTACAGCCGATCATACTCTTTGCGTCCAAATTCCCGGCGCAAAAAGTCATGCCACACTTCCAGATCCCCGAAATACATCATTTCAAACCTGCTGCCCTGACTGTCCTCTACCGTATATTTTCCGACATTGTTATTCTTTCCGATTATCTTGCCTCTTATCAAACGAATGTTTCTCTGGGCGAATACCGGTTTCGGATTGCCGTTGCCGAAAGGCTCTAACACCGACAACTGCCGCACGAAATCGACCGTCACATAGGACATCGGCATCGGCACATCAATATGTATTTTTTCCTCCAAATCTTCTGCACTCAGCCCGCAGTGTGCATTCAGATATGTGCGAAAAGCTTCCACATTCCCCTCCGGCATGGACACTCCTGCCGCCATCTTATGTCCGCCATATTTCGTATAAAGTTCCTTGCATTCGCTCATTTTGTCATACATATGATAAGTCTCGATCGAACGCCCCGAACCTTTGACCCCCTCTTCGGTGCGCGTCAGCACGAACACCGGCTTATAATATTTCTCCCGGATGCGTCCGGCGATAATCCCCGCAAGGCTCTCATGACAGTCCGGCAGATAGACGACCAGCACTTTGTCATCCTGCAAGGAACCGCTCTCAATCATATCAATCGCCTGTTTCGTCCCCTGTAAGGTCATATTTTTCCGGCTATCATTTAACTCCTTTAACTCGCCGGCAATCGTCACCGCCTCCGCCTGGTCATTCGTCCGGAACATCTGCAGAGCCCTGTACGCCGTGTCCAGCCTTCCGGTGGCGTTTAAGCAGGGTCCCAGCACGAATCCGATATGGTAAGCGGATAGGGGTCTGTCCACAAGCCCGTTGACCGATAAGAGCGCTTGCATACCCTTGTTGACCGACTCCCGGATCTGTTGCAGCCCATACCGGACAAGAATGCGGTTTTCGTCCACCAACTCCATGACATCCCCCACGGTGGCAAACGCCGCAAAAGCCAGAAGCTCCCGAAGCAGTTCCCTGCCTCCTTCCACCGCCATCCTGTCAAACAAAACCTGTATCAGTTTATAGGCGACCACCGCGCCGCAGATCCCGTCAAAAGGATATCCACAGTCTTTCTGCTTGGGATCGATCACTGCGTCCGCCGCTGGCGGACATTCCTGCCGTCCGCCGTCCGCCTGTATCTCATAAGGCACTTCATGATGATCGGTCACTACCACAGTCATTCCCAGAGACTTGGCATAGTCGATCTGGTCTTTCGCCGCGATCCCGTTATCGCATGTGAGTATCGTGTCGATCCCCGCCTCGTGCGCCTCGGCGATCATACGGTCGTTCATTCCGTACCCGTCCTGAATGCGGTGCGGTATCACGGCATCCGCCACGGCTTTGCAATGCTCTAATCCCGATAACAGTATATAGGTTGCGCATACCCCGTCGATATCGTAATCGCCTATGATGCGGACATGCCTTCCCTGCTCGATCTTCGACTGCAGGATTCCGGCTGCCTTCTCCACATCTTTAAGCAGATAAGGCGAATGCAGATCATCAAGCGTCCCATGTAAAAACTCATTGATCTTTTCATCCGTCTCAATATCCCTGTTACGGATCACCCTCGCAATCACCGGATCAATCTGAAACTCTTGCGCTATCCTTGTAAAGTCCGCTTTCTTGGCGGCTACCATCCATTTCGCCATTTCTGCCTCTGCCTCTCACATTTGTTAAGGCGCTCCGCTTATCACAGAACGCCCCTTTTCCTAAAATATTATTCTGTATAATCCCCAAAACCAAACTTATTTTGCTGCCTCTTTCTTGACCATCTTGGTACGCAGTACATACCAGAATGCGCTTGCCAGACAGATGGAAGAATACGTACCACAGATAATGCCCGCAATCAGCGGCAACGCAAACTCCCGAATCGAAGATACGCCGAACACCTCAAGCGCCGCCACCATAAAGAAGGTTGTCAGGGAAGTAAAAATACTCCTGGACAAAGTCTGCGAAATACTCTTGTTGAGCACTTCTTCCAGACTTTCCTTATCCCTTTTATCCCGCAGGTTCTCACGGATACGGTCAAAGATTACGATGGTCGCATTGATAGAATAACCAATGATCGTCAGCATACATGCGATAAAGGTATTGCCTACCGAAATCTTAACGATCGCGTAGAAAGCAAGCACGACTAGCACGTCGTGAATCAGTGCAAACACAGAACTTGCCCCAAAACGAATATCTTTAAACCGGAACCAGATATAGAGCAACATGAGTATCGTCGATACAAGAATCGCCTTGATCGCGTCCGCCTGCATCTCGGAACTGACTGTCGCGCTGATCGTCTCCGCCGTGATACTGTCTGCATCCACACCGAAATTCGTTGTCATCGTGTCCGCAAACTGCTCACGCTCTTCCACATTTAGCGTCCTCGTCTTGATAATGACCTGATTAGATCCCGCCACCTTGGTCGTCTGCACGTTGCCGTCGCCCGTGATCTCCTCAATCAGCGGAACGATCTGTGCATCGATCTCTTCAATACTCATATCTTCATTCAATGTCATGGTCGTGGAAGTTCCGCCCACAAAGTCAAGGCTGAAATTGAGCGGCATATCCATCTGCGCCTTGTTGATTCCCATCACGACAAAACCGATCACGATAACCGCTGCTGAGAGACCGAAGAACACTTTTCTCTTAGACATGAAATCGATCGTCTTCCTCTCCTTCGCCACGCCGTATGCCTTCTCACTCTGCACGCCGAGCGCATAGAACACATTCAACAGATATTTGGTGACAAAAAGCGCCGTGAACATCGATAAAACAATACCAAGTATCAACGTGATGGCAAATCCTTTGATTGTACCACTTCCCATGGCAACGAGCACGAGCGCCGCGATAAAGGTCGTGATATTGCCGTCGATGATCGCGGATAACGCTTTGCTAAAACCTATTTTCACGGAAGACTGTACCGTCTTGCCGGTAGCAAGCTCTTCCCTGATACGTGCAAAAATAATGACATTTGCATCCACCGCCATACCGACAGATAAGATAATACCCGCAATACCCGGAAGCGTCAGAGTTACTTCAAATGCATATAAGAGAATGACCATCAATTCCGTGTACAGGCATAACGCAAGCGATGCCACCAGACCGGGAACATAGTACACTGCTATCATAAATATGACCACCAGCGCAAATCCGACTGCCGCCGCAATCAGACTGGAACGGATCGCATCCGAACCAAGCTGCGCGCCTACCACGTTGGAGCGGAGTTCTTCCAGCTCCAGTTTCAGTCCGCCGATACGGATCGTGGACGCGATACGCTCCGCCTCCGCCGCGCCCGAAGGCACCGTGATGACCGCATTGCCGTCCGTAATCACAGCCTGTACATTCGGCACACTGACAAAATCATCATCATAATAAATCGCTATCGATTCTCCGTTATTATATGCCTTCTGCGTCGCCTGCGCAAACGCCTCCTTGCCGGTATCATTCAAGGTAAGTGTGACGATATTTTCCAGATTACCCATAGAGTCCTGCTGTGCCCTCGCCTGCGCATCCACAACCTCCGTACCCGTCAGGACAACGGAACCGTCCGCAACCAGTTCATCAATCGACTTGGTGAGCACATACTGTATCTCAATATTCCCGTCTGCATCTATACCGTAACTGCCGCCATAATTCTGATTGCCCGCGCTGTCTGTCTGCGAGATAAAATACAGGCTTCCGGGCTTGCCTAACTCCTCAAGAATGGCATTGGCATCGGACACGCCGGGAATCTCAATATTGATCCGGTCAGCGCCTTCCTTGTATACTTGAGCTTCCGTACTGTAATTCTCGACACGCTGCTGCAATTTATAGATCGTATCGCTCATGTCCGCATCACTCGGTTTCCCGTCACCGACCACTTGATAAGTGATGCTGACGCCCCCCGCCAGATCCAGACCCAGTTTAATGCTGGAAGCCGCTCCGGACTTGTCCGAACCGACACCGAAAACTGCCGTGTAGCCAAGCAGTCCGAGTATCAATACATAGACAACCAGACTTATGACCGCTCTGCTTTTTTTCATAATGCTCTCTCCTTTTCCTCATCGGCAAGCGCCGCTTTTATCATAATTGCGCACTCCACACGTTTTCTTTGCAACTCACAGCCAAGGTCGTAAGAACCGTTGATGTTTCCGCTGAAATGATAGGCATTGGCGGCACAACCCCCGCTGCAGTAAAATTTCGCAAAACAATCCTTACATTTGTCCTTCGCATAGACATTACATGTTTTAAAAGTATCCCGAATATCCGTGCGGACAATGCCTTCATCCACATTCCCCATCAAAAATTCTTCCTGCCCCACAAACTGGTGGCACGGATAAAAATCGCCCCATGGAGTTACCGCAAGATACTCCGTTCCCGATCCACAGCCCGATAATCTCTTCGCCACACATGGACCACCCTCTAAATCTATCATAAAATGAAAGAATTGAAAACCTTTTCCTTCTTTTTTTCTGCGAATATATTCTAACGCCAGCTTATCATACTCGGCAAGGATCGCCGGAACGTCCTCTTTCCTAAGCGCATAATCCTCTGTATCATCCGCCACTACTGGCTCGATCGAAATCTGTTCAAACCCTTCGTCCGCCAGATGCCTGACATCCTCGCAGAAATCCAGATTGTTCCTTGTGAACGTTCCCCTCACATAGTAATTCATCTGGTTTCTGCTCTTGGCAACTTTCTTATACTTCGGAACGACTTCGTCATAGCTCCCCTGTCCGCCCCTGTGCGGCCGCATCAGGTCATGGATCTCTTTGCGCCCGTCGATGCTTAATACAATGTTTGCCATCTCTTTATTAGCAAATTCCAGGACCTCATCGTCAAGCAACACGCCGTTCGTCGTCAGCGTGAAACGAAACTTCTTGTTGTGCGGCTTCTCAAGACTCCTACCATATGCCACCAGCTCCTTCACGACCTGCCAATTCATAAGCGGTTCCCCGCCGAAAAAGTCCACTTCCAGATTGACCCGGTTTCCAGAGTTCGCTACCAGAAAATCAAGCGCCTTCTTGCCCACTTCATAACTCATGAGCGCCCTGCGTCCATGGTATTCTCCCTCTTCGGCAAAACAATATCTGCAAGCAAGATTACAGTCGTGTGCAATATGTAAGCACAACGCCTTGACAACCGTCTCGCGGTTCTTGAATCCGTCGATATATTTCTCATAGACATCTTCCGTGTAAAGCATTCCCGTCCGGTACAGTTCAAGAATCTCCTCGACGGTCTCCCGGAGTTCCGCATAGTCTGCCGGCTTGCCACCATCTGCGTCTCCTTCATCTGTCAGTCCGCTGCTGCCCTCTGTACTTCCGCCATCTGTCAGTCCGCTGCTGCCCTCTGTACTTCCGCCACCTGTCAGTCCGCTGCCACCCTCCGCGCCTCCGCCGCCTGTCAGTCTGCTGCCGACCGTCGTTCCATTATCGTCCAGCGCCTCTTCCTGCTCTTTAGACAGCCTCGCATAGACATACGCCGCAACCGCCTTTGCATCTTCCATATTGATCTTCTGTTCAAGAGCCTCCCCGACGACCGGTATCACCCGGTATGCCGCCTTATCTACCACATGCACGCAGCCGCTATTGACGTCCAGCACGATATGATATCCGTTATTTACATATTGATGTACCACTTTCTACAACCAAACCTTTCTACCGGTGCCATACTCCATTGAGCGCTATGCAAAACACCGGTTTTCCACACGCTTTTTAAACGCATAATAAGCAGCGACACGGGATCGCTGCTTATATTTCCTGTCTTTTACGATGGCAAACGACAAATCCATCTGCCATAACAACAAAATCAATTATCTTGCTTTCTCACAACTCTGATTACCCACCGTACAGGACGTCTTACAAGCCGACTGGCAGGAAGTTTGGCACTCACCGCATCCGCCCTTCTTCATGGACTCCTTCAAATCTCTGGTGCTTAAAGTCTTAATATGTTTCATGCGTTTCTCCTCCTTATGTACTATCACGCCTAATTCCTATCTACCTAATTCCACTCTTACGACAGCATGACATGACTCAACGCATCGTTCCATCACACAGACTGTCTCCATAACTTTCTGTAGTATACCATAACTTTACGGACACGAAAAGTACTTTTTAGAAATTTTTTCATAGGATTCAGATGTCAAAAGCCCCTTCGATAAACTTTAGCTGGCAGATTGCACAACTTATACGATAGAACTTTTGACCCCCGAACCTTCATAGCCTAACTAATCATTCCGCCCAGCATCCCACTCCCGGCACACAGGAAGAACACCGTAACCATATTTCCCGCAACATCCTGTAATCCCCTGTTGACAACTAAGGACACGATCACAAGAATCGCATAGTAAGCCACTCCCATGGCAAGCCCCCACAGATACTTTTTCCTGCCCGCACGCTTACCGGCTAACAGTCCCGCCGCAAAAGTAACCACTATGTAAATCCCGATGATGCAGATGGACACCACCTTTTCCGAAAGTCCGAAGCGATACAGCATAAACGCCAGCAAAAGCAATAATCCCGCCGTCAAAATATACGCCGCCAGCATACACTTCGTAACGAAAACTGCCTTTTCCACATAAAATTCTTTTTTCCCCATTTCTTCCTCCATTCCCGCAAACGACTATAAAGATACTAAATATATATTCCGGGCGATAGAAAAACTTGACACATTCTTATATTCCATAGTAAGATTTTTGTAACTGTCCATGGACATTTCATGCAGTATAAGCATGAGCACAATATCACATAATAAGGAGTGAACATTTCATTGGATACCACAGGTGTCATACAAATCGTAACGCTGCTGATCTTAGTTTTATTGTCAGCATTCTTTTCTTCTGCCGAAACTGCGTTTTCGACAGTCAACCGTGTACGTCTGCGTACACTCGCCGAAGAAGAACATAAAGGAGCGATCCGGGTGCTTGGCATCTTGGACAGATATGGCAAAATGCTCAGTGCAATCCTGATCGGTAACAATATTGTAAATCTCTCCGCTTCTTCCGTTGCCACCACTTTTGCAATCAGAACATGGGGAAACCGTGCAGTCGGCATCATGACCGGTATTCTGACGTTCGTCGTCCTCATGTTTGGTGAAATCATACCTAAGACATGGGCGATGCAGAGAGCCGAATCGATCACATTGATCTACAGCCATGTCATCTGCCTGCTGATGACGGTACTGACTCCGGTTATTTTTATCATCGACAAACTATCGAACTGGATTCTGCGTTTCCTACATATCAGCTCCGATGGCAATACCTTCAGCATCACGGAAAAGGAATTAAAAACCTATGTGGACGTAAGCCACGAGGGCGGCGTGATCGAATCCGAGGAGCGGGAACTCATCTACAACGTATTTGATTTCGGTGACACCGTCGCCAAGGATATCATGATTCCCCGTATCCAGATGACCACTGTCTCCATCGATGCATCTTATCAAGAATTATTATCCACTTTTCAGGCTTCGATGTTTACCCGAATCCCCGTCTACGAGGATGCCCCCGATCATATCGTCGGCGTGGTCAACATCAAGGATTTCATTCTGGTCAAAGACAGGGATAAATTCCAGATTAAGAAAATTCTGCGCGAAGCCTACTATACCTATGAATACAAGAGCGTGTCCGATCTGTTGATGGAGATTCGCGAGAAATCACTCAGCATCGCTTTCGTATTGAGCGAATATGGCGCAACGGTAGGTATGATCACCATGGAAGATATGATCGAAGAACTGGTCGGCGAAATCCGCGACGAGTACGACGCGGACGAGGAAGAGCTGATCCAGCAGATAGACGACAACAAATATCTTGTGGAAGGTACCATGAAATTAAGCGATATCAACGATGCCTTAAATATCAAACTGGACTCCGAGGACTATGATTCCGTCGGCGGACTCATCATCGAGAAATTAGAACGTCTGCCGCAGGATCAGGAAACCATCGTTCTCGACGACGGCATCTCCCTACTGGCAGACGGTATTAAAAACAATCGTATCGTCAAAGTTCTGATCACTCTGCCTGACGAAAACGCTCAAACAGAGGAAGAAGCTCCTGCGGACTCCTGATCATCCGTTCTTGCACCGCTCCTGCGGCAAGAAGCTGCTCCTCCGTCCGGAATCCCCATGCAACGCTGATACATGGCATGGGAACATTTGCGGCAGTCTGCAGATCGACTTCCGAATCCCCTACATAGACCGCACAGGATGCATCCGAAGACAAATCAGCTAGTGCCCGATAAACCATATCGGGCGCGGGCTTTTTCTGTATCTCTTCGCTCTCACCGATCGCCGTCTGTACATATTCGCCAAAATGCCTGCGGCAGAGCTGCTTGACTGCCCGGTCTGGTTTGTTCGATACGACCGCCAGCCGGTAGCCAGACTGCTTCACCAGCGCAAGCATCTCCACAACTCCCTCATAAGGCGCCGTCTTGTCCTCGCAGTGCAGTGCATAATGCTCCCGGAACGCGCCTAACATTTCATGGTATGCCGGATTGTCTGCGCCGTGCGGGATCGCGCGCTCGACCAGTTTTGCCGCACCGTTTCCGACATAACTTCTAATATCCTCAATCGTATGTAACGGCAGATTGTATTTTGCCATCACATGGTTTACACTGTCCGTCAGATCTTCCAGCGTATCAAGAAGTGTTCCATCCAGATCAAAAATGATTGTATCGACCATACTCATCCTCCTACATGCGGGTACACAGATTCATGACCGCCTCGATCTCTGCCCCGTTATCTGGCGCAGGCTCCACCGTCTCATGTTTTCCATCGGGTAAAACCTGCCCGATATAATTCCCTTGCTCTGTCTTTTCCATGGTATAATAAATGATTTCCTGCGTCTTGTGCAGCCATACGGCATACACCCGGTAGCACATGCCTTTCTTGACCGTTCCGTCCGGCATGTCCACCCTTGTGATCTGCATATCCTCTGTGACGTTTAAGGTCATCACCGAAAACTCGTCCGATGACACCGCAACAGGAATCTTGTTGTTGTCGGGGTAAGACTCTTTATAAAACTGCATGAGGAACTCGCCCTCTTCATGCTGTAAATGCTTAAGTCCTTCTTCTTTATGCTCAAACAAATATTTCGGAAGCAGATAAAGCGCCACTCGGTTATGCACCAACTCCTGAAACTGCTTTTCCGACACGCGGATCGTCTTCTGCTGTTTGACTGCCTCTCTGCGTTTGACCGCTACTTCTAATATTTCTTTGGTCAGTACCATATTATGGGTAAAAGGATTGAGCACTATGTTCTCTACCTGCCCCTTACTCGCCATAACCATGGAAACACATGCCTGAAAAGGCACGGCAAGCAGCGCCGGACTCTTCTTGTCTGCAGGGATCTGCACCGGAGAAGTAAAAATCGGCAGAATCTGCTCGCCGCTATCTTTGCGGAGCAGGCACGGGAGTATTTTCGCCTCCTTTGGAAGCTGGACGGCTTTCCCTTCCTTCATCTGCTTTAATGTCTCTTCTGGAACGCCCTGCGGCTCAAGCGCAGGCATCAGTACCACCGATTTCTCTAGTAATTCCATTACCTTGACATAATTCTCCTTCTGCCTGTCTTTTGCGAAATCCGCAACTGCTGCTTCAAGCTGTGCGTTGTTTAATTTATTCTCTGCCATTGTATGCTCCTTTTCTTATTTGAAATTTTTCCTATTTCCCTTTTACCACCCAACGCCCATTTCTATTCGTCCCTTCTCTCACAAGTACACCTTCTTCCTGTAATTCCTTCATAACTTTCTGTACCTGTTTTCTTGTTAAATTCATTTTTTCCATGACTTCAGCCTGCGTAACTGTAGAATCCACGGCTAACAGTCTTAATACTGCCTGTTTCCTTTCGGCTCCTTTTTGGCTCCTTTTTAGCTCCTTTTCGGCTCCTTTTTGGCTCCTTTTTGGCTCCTTTTCGGCTCTTCAATAGAAATATCAATAAATTTCTCGTGTATAAACAACCTCGTTATAAAATAACTTCTCTCATT
>JAMPGN010000089.1 GCA_023663915.1 Eubacterium sp.
TGCCCATTAAGCAGAGTTTGCAAAGGTGTACTTTTACAAAGAGACCCTCCGGCATCTGAAAGTGTTGAAAAAAGATGTAAAAAAATTGAAAAACGTCGAAAATCAAAAAAAGCGATTGAACAATCCGTTTTTTTATGATAGACTAAGAAACTGTTAAAGCAGCTATGTAAGTTTTGTAAAAGTACACATTTCAAAATGTGTATGAAGATTGCAGCGGAGGAGAGACCATGGCATCTGATTATGCGGTTGTAGTGGTGACATATAACCGGCTGGCGCTTCTGCAGGAATGTCTGGAACAGGTGGAGCGTCAGACGCTTCCGCCGAGGAAGATCATCGTGGTAGATAATGCATCCACGGACGGCACGGCGGCGTATCTGCGGGAATGCGAACGGGAGAAAGCCTGTTACCAGATCATCACCTGCGCGGAAAATACAGGCGGCGCAGGCGGGTTTGAGCGGGGCATGCGGGCGGCGGAGAGAGAAGACGTGACGTGTCTGCTGATGATCGACGACGATGCCATCCTTGCCGTGGACTATATGGAAAAAATCATGGAGGCAAGACGGCATTATCCGGCATATCGGGCGTACGCGGGCATGGTGATGACGGCGGACAGGATCGATACCTATCACCGCAAGAACATCATCAGACCGGGGCTGCTGCAGAGAAATTGTCCGGAAGAATGTTATACAGACAGACATGCCGGAGCGCCTTTTGCCTGTGATGTCGCGTCCTTTTGCGGCATGGTGGTGGACAGGGCGCTGGTGAACAGGGTCGGACTGCCCTGCGGGGCATATTTTATCTGGAACGACGATACGGAATATTCCCTGCGGCTGAACCGCTATACGCGGTTTCTGGTCATACCGGAAGCGCAGCTTGACCATAAGACAACGGCATATGTTAAGAAATATCCACACAGGCGTTATGATTGGCGTGAGTACTACGGGATCAGGAACCGCCTGCTGTATGTCAGAAAGCATGGCAATATGCTGGACAGGGTGGTAAACAGGGTGGATATGTTCTGTCATATCGTACTGCGCAACTGGTTGTTTGGCATCGTCAATATGGACGGTTATGACTGGAAATATGAGAAGCGCCTGGTCAGGGAAGCATACCGTGATGCACGGCTGCCCGAAGCGCTTCCTAAGGACGTCCGGGTCGCTGAGAAATACATATAAGATATGCCGGAGGGAAACATGGTTACAGAAGTGAGGATTCAGGATATTTTATGGCCTAAGGACGGGATCTGCACGGACGTGGAGATGTACTTTCATTCTAACTATAAGAGAAGCATTGTCTGGGAAGAGGATATCTGTATCCTGTTTCGCAAGGGCGGGGTCGTGACAACGGACACCTATTTTAACAGTCTGACGATCGAAAAATGGAGGAAGTATACAGAAGCAGGCGCAATACGGCTCACATTGTTTCTGCAGGGAAAATGTAACGTAAGCCTGTGCTGGAAGCAGAAGATCAATGACAGATATGTGGAGAGGGAACTGAAAAACAGCACGATCGATGCGGCGCAGCGGACGACGGTTACGCTGGAATATCCAGAGGAAACAAAGGGTATGTTCTATTTCCGCATAGAAGCGCTGGAAAAAGGGGCGAAACTCTATGGCGGCTATTATGCGACCGAGATCGAGGAGACGCAGCTTCGTCCCGTGAAGCTTGGCATCGTGATCTGTACCTATAAGCGGGAAGCGTACGTGTGCAATAACATCAGACTGCTGAACCGGGATATCATAGAGAACCCGCAAAGCCCGCTCTATGGTAGCGTGGAGGTCTTTATCTCGGATAACGGACATAGCCTGGACGAATATGGTCTGCAGAGCGGGAACGTACATATTGTGCCCAATAAAAACGCGGGCGGTGCGAGCGGATTTACCAGAGGTCTGATCGAAATCCTAAGGCGGCCGGATCAGAAGATCACACATGCGCTGCTGATGGACGACGATGTGATCGTGGACACAGCGTCCATCCTGCGCACGGCGGTTATGCTTGCCCTGTTAAAAGAGGAATACCGCACTGCTTTTATCGGCGGCGCGATGCTGCGCTCTGACCAGAGAAATATACAGGTAGAGTCCGGCGCAGCCTGGAATGCAGGGAATCTTGTCTCGCTCAAAGCCGGTCTGGATCTGCGGCTGTGGCAGAACTGTCTGATCAATGAGCAGGAGGAATACAGGGAGTTTAACGCATGGTGGTATTGCTGTCTGCCCATGGAGCTGGTCAGTGAGGACAATCTTCCGTTACCAATTTTTATACGCGGCGACGATTTAGAGTACGGACTGCGGAATATGAAGACGCTGATCCTGCTGAACGGGATCTGTGTCTGGCACGAGCCTTTTGAAAATAAATATGCATCTTATCTGGAATATTATATTATCCGCAACCGGCTGATCGATAACAGCTTTCATTTTCCGGGCTGGGGCAAGAAGGAGCTGGTGCGGGAACTGCTCCGGGAATATCGACGGGAGGGGTATCTGTACCGGTACAAGAACGTATCGCTTTTTATCTGGGGCATCCGGGATTTCCTAAAGGGGATCGACTTCCTGGAACAGACGGATGCGGAAGCGCTGCATAGAGAGATCATGGCGTCCGGTTATCGGGCGCTGCCGGCGGAACAGCTGGCTGTCCCCTTCTACTATAGGGAGTATGAGAGAGGACGCAAGGAAAAGCATTCGGCATTCCACGAAGTGGTGCGGCGGCTTACCTTGAACGGCTATCTGCTGCCGGCGAAGCATGTGCGGACGGTGCCCATGGCGCAGCCGAGACCGGAGTTCGTCTGGCGGGCGCGGACGATTCTCTTCTATGACATCGTGGAAAATAAAGGTTTTGTGACGCACAGGAGTCTGCGTACTTTTATCAGACAAGGGCTGGAAGTGCTCCGTATGATCTGTGTGATCTGGGTTAAGTATGATCGGGCGAAGCAGAGTTATATCGACCGTGGGGACGAGCTTAGACGGCTTGCATTCTGGGAGAAGTACCTTGGGATAGGAGGGGTGGCAGATGAAGTATGACTATCTGATCGTCGGCGCAGGACTGTACGGAGCCGTATTTGCACAGGAAGCCAAAAGGAAAGGGAAAAGCTGTCTGGTAATCGACAGACGGGCGCATATCGCCGGCAATATCTATACGAAAGAGGTAGAGGGGATACAGGTACATGTATACGGGGCACATATTTTCCATACTTCGGATCAGAAAGTGTGGGATTATGTAAACCAATTTGCGGCATTTAACCACTATGTCAATTCCCCGCTGGCGGTCTATCGGGACGAGCTGTATAATCTGCCCTTTAATATGAATACTTTCAGTAAAATGTGGGGCATACGGACGCCGCAGGAGGCAAAGGATATCATTGCAGGACAGATCGCTGATTTGAAGATTACCAAGCCGCGTAATCTGGAAGAGCAGGCGCTTTCCCTGGTGGGAACAGACGTATATGAAAAACTGGTCAAAGGGTATACGGAGAAACAGTGGGGACGAAGCTGCACCGAGCTTCCGGCTTTTATCATCAGGCGGCTGCCCCTGCGGTTTACTTACGACAACAATTATTTCAATGACAGATACCAGGGCATTCCGATCGGCGGATATACGGCGATGGTCGAAAGGATGCTGGAGGGTGTTGAAGTAAAGCTGGGTGTTGATTATTTGGAGCACAAAATGGAATTTGACGGTATGGCGGACAGGGTTATCTATACCGGACAGATTGATCGTTATTTTGATTATTGCGAAGGCGTGTTGGCGTACCGAAAGGTGCGTTTCGAGCAGGAAGTGCTGGACTGCGATAATTACCAGGGGAACGCTGTCGTCAATTACACGCAGCGGGAGGTGCCATACACGCGGATCATCGAGCACAAGCATTTCGATTTCGGCGCCCAGCCTGTGACGGTAATTTCCAGGGAGTATCCTGCGGAGTGGCATAAGGGAGAGGAACCATATTATCCGGTCAATGATGAGAAGAATAACGCCATCTATGAAGCATATCGGAAGCGGGCGGCGAAGGAACAGAACGTGATCTTCGGGGGCAGGCTTGGCGAATACCAGTACTACGATATGGATAAGGTGGTCGGCAGGGCGCTGGCGATGGCGGATCGTGAGTGAATGTATCAGGAATTGGTGCTATAAAAGGGGAAAATATGAAAATAAATCATATTGAAAAAATATATCGCTATGTAATTGGTTCCGTTTCTATAGCAGTTTTATTATTGATCGCAATTTATAATGCAAAAATGACCAGCTATCTTGTCAAGTGGGAAGTGACATATTATGTCAAGGACAGTTTTTTTATTAATATGCTGTCTTTTGGGTTGCTGGTTTTGATTTTAATGAAGTTTAAACAAAATAAACTGTATGAAATATTGTCAAATAAATTCTCTGAAGACAGACAATTTCAAAAAGTTAAATCCGTGTTATTATTAATAATTTTTTTTGAAGCAGCATTTTGGGCAGTCAGCACACAGTTTATCCCTGGAGTCGATGAGGGGGAGATTCAGCAGTTTGTCTTTGACTTTATGAAAAAAGACTATTATATGTTTGCGCCGGGTGGATATATGTGCAGGAGTGCAGACAATAGAGGATTGTTTCTTTTTGAGTGCTTCATATCTGTTGTTTTCGGAAATAAAAATTATTTGGTATATGAGTTAATCAATTCATTTGCTATTGCCATGATATATAAACAGTTTACTGAAATTATGGAAGAATACAAATTTAATAGAATTGTTCAGCTTTCTGTAATTATAATCGGTGTACTTTTTTTCCCACTTATAGGGTATTCAATTATGGTGTATGGCAACCTTATGGGAATAGCGCTTGGAGTAGCGGCTATAAAATATGAATTGAGATTTTTGGGCAGATATGAGTGGAAAAACGCATGTAAGAGTGCATTTTTTATAATAATAGCAGTGTTATTAAAGAGTAATATTTTAATTTATTTAGTTGCAATGACTCTATTTGCCATACTGAAATTGGTTGTATTGCAAAGGAAAGAGATTTTATGCTTTATCATTTTGCTGATTTTGGGGTATGAAATGCAGTCTGTAATTCCTACATATATTTTGGAAAACATTACGGGTTATGAATTAGACAGTCCGTATTCATATTGGTCATTTATTGCTATGGGGCTTCAGGAGTCAGAACTGGCTCCCGGCTGGTGGAATGGGTATATTCATACGAATTATTGGGAAAATGATGGGGACACACAGCTACAAGCAATAAAAGCAAAAGAAAGTATTAAAAATTCAATAAATCAATTTACTGATGATCCTCAATATGCATTTTGCTTTTTTACGAAAAAGATTGCATCAACATGGGCTAATCCTACATTTCAATGCTTTGCAACTGTAAGGAATGGGTCTAATATTGAAGTTCCGCATTGGGTTTCGGCGATACTTAGTTATCCGGGACAATATATTATTGTCAAATATCTTAATTTAATGGAATTTTTAATTCTTGCAGGAGCAATTACGGAACTGCTGATTAGCTGGTTTGAGAGTAATTATATTGATCGATTAATTTTTCCTATGATTTTAGTAGGAGGATTTTTCTTTCATGTTTTTTGGGAAGCAAAGGCAAGATATGCATTAATGTATTTTGTTGTATTAATACCATATGCGGTAATGGGTTATACGGGTTTAGTGGCGAAATTAGAAGAAATGTATCATAGGTCGATTAATACAATGATCAAATCAGTAAGGACTTTTACCATCAGAAGATTGTATTTTATTGTCTTAAATTGCATTTTGCTGTCAGTGTATTTTTACTGTTATTCAGATAATAATGGTGGAAAAATATTAGCGGAAAATACAGAGGAGTATTCAATCTATCTTGAGGAAGAGGGGCATAGAATGCTCATAAATAAAAAATAAACTAAGAAAGAGATACCTAAATGGATAAATTATTTATTGTAATACCGGCATATAACGAATCGGAAAATATCAGATCGGTCATAGAAGACTGGTATCCGGTGATAGAACAATACAGCGGAGGCGGCGCGTCGAGGCTGGTGATCATAGACGACGGCAGCAGGGACGATACATATGCGATTATGCAGGAGCTGGCAACGAAACGACCGTTACTGCAGCCGCTTACCAAGCCAAACGGCGGGCATGGCGCAACGGTTCTATATGGGTATCAGTATGCACTAGAAAATGGAGCGGATTATATCTTTCAGACGGACTCGGACGGACAGACGCTGCCGGAGGAGTTTCATCAGTTCTGGGAAAACAGAAAGCGGTATCGTGCGGTGATCGGATATCGGAATCATAGAGAGGACGGCTTCTCCAGAATATTGGTCACGAAGACGCTAAAGCTTGTGCTGCGGCTGGTATTTAGTCTGAATGTCACGGATGCAAATACGCCGTTTAGGCTGATGGACCGTGAGGCGCTTGCAGAATACCTTCCGGATATTCCTAAGGATTTTAACCTTTCCAATGTCATGCTGACCGTGCTGTTATTATACAACAAGGAAACGGTAAAATTTATTCCCATTACATTTCGTCCGCGCCAGGGCGGCGTAAATTCGATCAATCTGCCTAAAATCATAAGAATCGGCATGAGAGCGGTCAAGGATTTTCGGACGATTAAAAAAGGAATGAAGCGGCATAACAGATAGGAATATGAGGTTATGGACAGATAAGGAGCAGGCGGAAATGATGAAGCGGGAGGAGCAGGTTGAAATTGAGGGAAAAGAATCTGGGGGGGGGGCAGAACGCAGGTATCGTGCAGAGAGATTCTGCGCTGGATATGATGAAGGGCTGGCTGACTGTTCTCATGGTATTATCGCATTTAACCTATGTGATTCCATTTGATGGGATCGACAAAATAAATAGCTATGTGAATTTAACCACTTTTTCGGGGTTTATGTTCTGCTTTGGCTATGTATGCCGGAGCGCGTATATTGAAAGCAAACGGCAGAACGTGGATAAAAGGTTAATCAGAGGAGCATTTAAGTCGTTATTGGCATTTTACATCTGTGGGATAGGATTTTATATGCGGGGAACGGCGCTGGATTGGGGAAAAGTACTTTTTTTACAGGTCATTCCGACACTGACAGAGTTTCTGGTCAGTTTTAGCCTGATGTATATCATGATATTGATTTTCAGAAAGCAGTTAAAAGAACTGTCATGGAAAAGTTGTATTTTGACTGTGATAGCCTCATTGATTATCACAGCAGTATTTCCGTTTGAGATGATTAGCAGCCCAGTGATGGGAAGTATAGTAGGAACGACGGCGTACTGTTCGTTTCCATTGCTGGCGTATCTTAGTTATTTTTTAATAGGAAGTCTGCTTGCAAAATATCAAATCACATGGAACAGCTGGTTATTCATAACAGTATGTATTTCGACGGGGATATTTTTTGTTTTCTGCAAAGTAAACGGAAGGCTGCCGGGAAGGTTTCCGCCGACGGTATTATGGGTGTTAGGCGGTAGTCTGTTTATTTATTTGTATTATTGCTTTTTCAAGCTGATGTCACAAAAAGGAAAAGAAGTGACGCCGCTTATTTTTATAGGGAAACATACGCTGGTGTTTTTGGTCGTAAGCAATTTGTTGATCTTTTCGGTATGGAATCATCTGGTTGCTGAAAGAATATGGGAAACCATATCCATGAATCGATGGGGATGCAGATATATGATCTATATTATAATAACGTTTGTTCTGTCGTGGGGTGTGATCAGAATAAATGAAAAGAGAAAGCAAAGCGCCCTTGTCATGAAATAAAAGATGAGTCGCGTAAGCGACGACGGCTGCGAAGCAGACGCTTTTATGAATGGCAAAGGCTGAACTGTTACCTATGTGGAATGGCATATGGCAGTGTACCTTGACAATTTCATACTTTACATTAGTATGCCGACGATCGGGGTGCGGATTCATCTGTGAATATGACGCTTTACAATGCGTTGCACAAATGGTATGCTTTTATAAAATAGAAATTATTCCGATTCAAAAAAACTTTAAAAGCATAATAAACGAAATATCGTCTATTGTTTTTATAAAAAAAGGTTGACGATCCATTGCGATTCACATATAATGAAAGAAAAACGTTTGCTAAAACGTGCGCGAAGGGTGTGGATATATGGACGAAAAAATGAGGACACAGTGGCACTCGGCATTTTATGCCGCTACACGTCTTGAACTGAGGAGCAATGTGCAGGATTTGATATTTGAAGATGAATTTCTATTGAATACAAAGCCCTTGCAGGTGGATCTGCTTGTGATCAAGAAGACGAATGCTGTAAAGATTCAGAATGAAATAGGGCGGCTTTTTGAAGGGCACAACCTGATCGAGTACAAATCGCCAGACGATTCGCTTGGCATAGACTGTTTTTTTAAAACATATGGATACGCATGTATTTATAAGGCATCTTCGGGGAAAGAGGACGGGATTACAGTTGATGACGTCACCATTACCTTTATCCGATATTCCAAGCCGTACAAGCTTATAAAATGGCTGCAGGAAAATGAATATGGTATTGAAGAAAAATTTCCGGGAATATATTATATAAGTAAGAAGGGCGGCTTTAAAATACAGATCATTGTATCCAAATATATCAGTTCGCAGAATCATAGCTGGCTGGCATATTTGAAGCATGGTCTGCAGGAGGCGGAAGCCATAGCATTATTAAAAGAGGCGAAGGCACTCAGGAATCTGGCAGAGCATGAATATGCAGACTCTGTGCTGCAGGTAGCTGTACAGGCGAATCGGGCAGTCTTTAACAAAATCAAGGAGGAATCGGAAGATATGTGCGAGGCATTGAGAGAGCTGATGGCTCCGGAATTTGAACAGGCGATAGAAGAGACAGAAAAAAGGGTAACGGAAGAGGTCACAAAGAAAGTAACAAAAGAAGTGACAAGGGAAGTAACAAAAGAAGTAACGGAAGAAGTAACAAAAGAAGTAACGGAGAAAGGCATCAAAATATTTGTCATAGACGGCGTCGAGGAGGGCAGAACGGAGCAGGTCATCATAGATAAGCTCGTGAGGCTTTTCCATATTGATGAAAGCGCTGCGAGGGAATATTTTACCAGATATTCAACCGCGACAGTATAACTGATATGGCGAAACCGATTAAATAATGATTTGAGAAAACTTGATGTAAAGTATGAAATTGTCAATATAAATTCATATTTTGCATCAAGTTTTTATTTTATATATTTAGAAAATTACTCCAAAGTGTGGAAGAATGCGGAGCATTCTTCTCAAGATAATTTGCGAAGCAAATTTTCTTGTGTAATAGGAAATTCCGCCAAAGAGTGGAAGAATGCGAAGCATTCTTCTCAAGATAATTTGCGAAGCAAATTTTCTTGTAGGAAAGGAGAGATTTGTATGACAAATATTCTGGAAACGCTTTCATCAGAGCATAAATTATGTACCGGTTGCGGCGCATGCCGCAATATCTGTCCTGTGGACGCCATTACGATGTGCGCAGACCGCGAGGGCTTTATGCATCCCAAGGTGGAATCGGAGAGATGTGTCGATTGTGGGTTATGTGAAAAAAATTGTCCGGTATTACATCCCAAATATGCAAATCTGAAGAAACCAGAATGCTATGCAATGATGGCGGCAGATGAAGAACGATGGACAAGCGCAAGCGGAGGGTTTGTTCCCTTAGTGGCAAGATGGATCCTAAAGAAAGGCGGAGTCGTATATGGAGCAGCGTGGGATCAGGAATGGAACGTGTGTCATATAGAGATTGAAGATGAGGCGGAATTATATAAAATAAAAGGCTCCAAATATTTGCAGGGGAGCGTTGGGAAGACCTATCGGTCGGCAAAGAAAAAATTACAGGACGGAAAATGGGTGTTATTTACGGGATTACCTTGTCAGATTGCGGGATTGTACAGCGTACTGGGGAAAATGAATACAGAGAAGCTGGTCACAATAGATATTTTGTGTCATGGCGCTCCATCCCACAAAGTATTCAGAAAATATATAGAAGAAAATTATGATCTCGAAACATTGGAACGGTTTGAATTTAGGGATAAATCCGTCTTTGGATGGTCATCAACGATTAATTGCTACTTCACAGATGGAAAGGAAACACATATAACGGGACAGGAAGACAGCTATTATAGGGCATTCCTGCCCTGTATGATCATGCGTCCATCTTGTGGACAGTGCGCTTTTTCCAGACTGCCGAGGCAGGGAGATCTTACGGCGGGCGATTTCTGGGGTGTGGAGCGAACAGAACCAAAATGGAACGACAAAAAGGGAACTTCAGCAATCCTTGTGAATAATAAAAAGGGCAAAAAAGTTTTGAACGCGTTGTCATCGCAGATGAAGCTTTTAGAGCCGGTATCCATGGAGGCGATCACACATATCAATAAAACGGTGGAGCAGCCTTTTAAAAGTCATTCCGGAAGAAAACACTTCTTTAGCAGTATGGACATAAAGCTCTTTAACGAGCTGGTAGAATGCGCCTTGTCGCACAAGTATGATATCGGCATAGCAGGTTTATGGTATGGGATCAATTATGGCTCTATTCTGACCTATTACGCATTATACAATGTTGTGCGGAGCTTAGGGTACGATGCCGTAATGCTTCCGAAACCGAACAGTCTGTGGGAAGAACGTTTCAACAGTCCGGATACCATAGCGCAGAAGTTTATATGGAAACATTGCAATGTGTTCCTGCCATATCCGACGCAGAATGATTATTATTTTGCCAATGACAGCTGCAGAGATTTTCTTTTGGGCTCGGATGTTATCTGGAATTATGAAATTTGCGGCAGACAAAGCGATATGTTTTTCTTTCTCGACTGGGTGGAGAACGGGCATAAGAAAATAGCCTATGCCGCTTCTTTCGGCAATGGCACATGGGGACCAGAGGCATATGAGCAGTCGGCATCCTATTATTTAAAAAAGTTTGATGCTATCTCCATAAGAGAACGTGAGATGATAGAACCGGCACGGGAAAAAATTGGAAGAAATGACATCGTGAATGTTCTGGATCCGGTTTTTTTATGTCCGGTGCAATTGTATGATGAGGTCATACAAGATATCAAAAGAGAGAATAGAACGCCTTTTGTATTTGCATATATTTTGAGACATGGTCATCCAGAAGATAATAAGCGTCTATTGGAATTGGTCAGAAAGCTTTGCCACCTGGAAGCCTTTATTTGTGCAAATCCAAATGAATACGACAAAATGAAGAAAGCGTATGGGGAAGATGTGCTTCCTGTTCTGTCTGTAGAAGAGTGGATTTATTTTATGAAAAATGCCGCTTTTTATCTGGGAGACAGTTATCATGGTCTTTGTTTCAGTCTTATATTCCATAAGCAGTTTATCATTGTCTACAGACCGGCAAAGGTGAATGCTTCAAATGAAAGATTCAAAAGCTTATTAAGGATTGTCGGTCTTGAGGAAAGGCTGCTGGAGGATGAGACGGTCGATCTGCAGAAGGCAGCGGAATTGATCCAGAAGCCGATCGATTGGGAGGCAGTAGACGAAAGACTAGATCAGGCGCGGACATTTTCTTATCAGTGGCTGAAAAATGCGTTGGAGGAACAGACGGGGAATCGATATACAGTTGAAGAGATCATAAAGGATAAGGAAAACAGAAAGCTGTTTCAAATGTATAACGAGCTGCATAAGAAAAATAGTATGCTCTTTAAGGAACTGGAAGAAATAAAGCAGCAGATCACTGAAATGCGTGCAGAACATCGGTTTAGGAAAAGATAGAGAAGGGAAAAGGGCGGCGAAATGTTTTTGATCAGTATAGCAATGTTTTTGATCGCTCCGTTTACGGCATGGAAAATCCATAGCAGGGTACAGGGATATAAGGGACAAAAAAGCATCGGTATGTTTATTGCATATTTTATCCTATTAAACGCCTGTACATTTGCTGTATCCGAATACCGGGGCATAGATATGCGTCAATGGAATCCATTTACCACGACGATGTCATACCGGATAAAATATATATCCTTCAGCACTTTTCTGGGTGTGGTCTCAGCAGGGGTATTGCACAGCCTCTCAAGCAGGGGCATGACCTTAGAGGAAATGATTCGCTATTCCACAAAATTTTTTCATGACATGAAGAAATATTTTCCCTATGCCGTCCGCGCTGCCAAGGCGGATTTAAAGGCAGAAGTGAGCAACTCCCTATTGGACTGGCTGTGGTGGCTGATCGAACCGTTTTGCATGATGTTGATTTACACGGTTATGTTTGGCATTGTATTTGATGCGGCGGAACCGTATTTTCCGGTCTTTATTTTTATCGGTATTACCATGTGGAGTTTTTTTACCAGAGGAGTTACGGGCAGTGTGGAAATGGTACGCGCCAACAGGGAAATTGTTACAAGAATCTATCTGCCGAAATATATTCTGCTATTTTCAAAGCTTATGGTGAACGGATTTAAGATGCTGGTATCTTTTGCGGTGATTGCGGTTATGCTGGTTGTATTTCACGTTAGGATAACAGGCAATGTGTTGTATTTCTTACCGATTCTGCTGGTTCTTTTCCTGCTGACTTTTGGCGTGGGAAGTATACTCATGCATTATGGCGTGTATGTGAATGATTTATCTTATATTACGGGGATCCTGCTTACCATGATGATGTATCTGACGGGCACATTTTATGCGGTAGCGAAGCAGATACCGGCGCCCTTCGGATCGGTACTGGAACGGGCGAATCCGGTCGCGTTTCTGATTGCTGAGATGAGAAATGTGGTACTTTATGGGCAGGCGCCCGACTGGAAGCTTTTGCTGATCTGGTGCGGGGCGTCCATTCTTTTGATCTGGATCGGGGTGGTTACCATCTACCGAAATGAAAATGCTTATGTGAAGGTGATATAGATGCAGAATAAGGGCAATGCGATCGAGTTACATGACGTATGTATCAACTACAGTATTATGCAGAACATATCGATCCGCAAGACTTTTTTACATAAAAAGAAGAAAAACGAGGTGTTTGAGGCGGTAAAGCATGTATCGTTTGCTGTGCGTGAGGGAGATATCCTGGGGATCATCGGCAAAAACGGCAGTGGGAAATCCACGCTGCTGAAATCCATTGCGGGTGTATTTTCACCGAATTCTGGCATCATAGATCTGAAAGGACATTCCGTATCGCTCATGTCGCTGGGCGTAGGGTTTAAGGATTTGCTTTCTGGACGTGAAAATATTATTCTGTCGGGTATGCTGCTTGGATTTTCGGAGAAAGAGATTGCGGAAAAATCACAGGCAATTATCGAGTTTGCGGAAATTGGAGATTTTATCGACAGACCAGTGCGGACGTATTCCAGCGGTATGTACTCCAAACTTGCCTTTGCCATTACGGCGATGTTGGAGACGGATATCATGCTTGTGGACGAGGTGTTGAGCGTCGGGGACGAGCAGTTTAGGCGCAAGAGTCTGGCGAAAATGAAAGAGCTGATCAATGACAGAAGGCGGACGGTGCTGATTGTCTCACATAGTATTCCGACGCTACAAGAACTGTGCCATCAGGTGTTATGGCTGCATGACGGGGAGGTCAGGGAGCTGGGAGATACGCATGAGGTGCTGGGGCATTATGAGACGTACATGATGGGATATCCTATGCAATAAAAAGCCAGCGCTTCTTTACACGCTCCGGTTTAAATGTTAGAATAAACTGCATAAAGAGGGGCCGGCAGCTGGTCGGGCGCCGATCCTCTCATGGAGGAAGCATATGCGGTATTTTAATACGGAAGGGCGCTGTAAACCGGACGAACATTATATGGTGTGTCTCGATGACAGGCTGGATCAAATAAAGCGGCTGTATATAGACAGTGGAAAATATTTTATGATAAATCGGGGCAGACAGTATGGCAAGACGACTACTCTGCGGGCGTTGGCGGAGTATCTCAAGGATGATTATATGGTCGTTTCCATGGATTTTCAAGGAATTGGTGCAGAAGAATTTATTGATGCACAGATCTTCGTTCATGCTTTTGCGAGTGAATTTATGGACGCGGCTGCAGGAACTGGACGGGAAGACATGCGGGAGCTGCTGCAGCCGTTGGAGGATTTTGTGGATTGCGCAGCGGACAAAAGTCTGCGGGAACTGTTTACGCGGCTGAGCCGGATATGCGCTGCGTCAGAGGCGCCGGTTATATTAATGATTGATGAAGTTGACAGTGCCTCAAACAATCAAGTGTTTATTGATTTTCTCGCACAGCTTAGGAAGTATTACCTTAACAGGGAGAACTGTGCCATTTTTCATTCTGTCGTGCTTGCGGGTGTATATGATATTAAGAACCTAAAATTAGAAATCAGACCGGATGCAGAGCACCGATATAATAGTCCGTGGAATGTGGTGGCAAACTTTGATCTTGAAATGGCTTTCTCACAAAAGCAGATCGCAACAATGTTACAGGAGTATGAGTCAGACCATCATACTGGACAAAATATGGCGGAGGTCGCGGAAGAAATCTATCAGTATACAGCAGGATATCCTTATCTGGTATCGGTACTTTGCAAGCTTATGGACGAAAAACTGCCGATGCAGACAATTTTTGCGGAGCATATGGAGGTCTGGACGCGGAGAGGAGTTGTGGAAGCGGTAAAGTTGTTGTTGAATGAACCGTTTTCGCTTTTCCAAAGCATGATCAGACAGTTAAGTGAGTACCCTGAATTGAAGCAGATGCTGAACGCCCTTTTGTTTCAAGGGAAAAGAATCACTTTTAATACGGACAATCCGGTCATTGAATTGGCGTTTATGTTCGGATACATTGTGAACAGGGCAGGCAGCATTCAGGTGGCAAATAGAATATTTGAGATGCGTCTGTATGGATATTTTCTTTCGGAGGAAGAACTTACCAATGCGATATATGACGAGGCGCAGGGGAATAAAAGTATATATATCCACGGCGGGCGGCTTGACATGAGACTGGTACTCGAAAAATTCGTCCAGCATTTCAATGAGATCTACGGTGACAATGACGAAAAATTCATCGAAACCTACGGACGTAAATTTTTCCTGCTGTATCTGAAGCCGATTATCAACGGAATCGGTAATTATTATATTGAGGCGCAGACGCGGGACGCAAGAAGAACAGATGTTATTGTAGACTATCAGGGCGAGCAGTTCATCGTGGAACTGAAAATATGGCATGGGAATGAGTATCATGAACGGGGTGAGCAGCAGCTTGCCGGATATTTGGATTACTACCACCAGAAGAAGGGATATCTGCTCAGTTTTAATTTCAATCAGCACAAAGAAACAGGCGTGAAGGAACTGCAGATCGGTGACAAGTGTATCGTGGAAGCGGTGGTGTAACCGTCCGGCATAGTAAATGTTTGTATGGATCATGTGATTGTGTAACATATTAAGATTGATTTAGCTATACCAGATTATTTCTATATCAAAAAGGTGCAAAGTCTTGATGATTTCATAAAGACTTTGCACCTATATATATTATTATTGTGCAATCACAATGTTATGTCTTCAATATTTACGCCCATAGAAGACAATTTTGCTACTGTTAGCTTGATAGAATAATCAAGTTCTTTGTTTTCTTGGTTACCGTTTGATTGTTTTATGCGCTGTAGTTCTGCATATCGGTCAATTGTCATTGTTATTAATTCTTTATCGGACATAATTTCTTGAACCATCCTTTCACCGCCTTTTTATATTGAATATTATTAGTATCAGTATAGCGGATTGTTTGGAAAGTGTAAAGCCTTTATTTCATTATTCAGCTCTGAAAGGTAAATTCCTTTATAACCTACCTAGATACCGCAAATTTCC
>JAMPGN010000008.1 GCA_023663915.1 Eubacterium sp.
GGCGTAAATACAGCGTTTTAAGGAGTTTTAGAGCAATGATAAAAATACTTTTTATATGCCACGGCAACATCTGCCGCTCCACCATGGCAGAGAGCGTCATGACCCATCTTGTGCGCCAATGTCATTTAGAATCCCAATTCCAGATCGCATCTGCCGCCACCAGCCGCGAAGAGATCGGCAACAGCCCCCACTACGGTACGGTCAATAAACTACGTTCCGTCGGAATCCCCGTTATCCCACACCATGCCGTCCAGATGACGCAGGCAGATTACGACAAGTATGATTATCTGATCGGCATGGACGATGCCAATATCCGCAACATGGCAAGAATCACTGGCGGCGATCCGGATCATAAGATCCACAAATTATTAGAATACGCAGGAAGCAGCAGAGCAATCGCCGACCCGTGGTATACTGGAGAGTTTGATGTGACCTATGACGATGTATTGGAAGGCTGTGAGGCATTTTTGAATTATTTGATAACATTACATGATAATTAGTGGTGTTAGTCAAGAAATGGGGCGATGACATATTTTTATCTTTGCCAACGCTGTAAAATATGCGGACTATAAATAGAGAAAATGGTTCACCAACTCATTTCTTGACTAACACCTAATTAATTTATACACACGTAAGGCTTAATACATCATAAGTGCAAAAAAAGCATAGTAATAAAAAAGACGGTCATCGAGGAAAAGAAAATGACTGTCTTTTTTATTACATTAGATAGTTATGGTGGTAACTAATAAAAGGAAACATAAATTGTGTTGACAACTTAATCGTTTTAGATATCATAACATATTATTTTGTAAAAATACAACATTTCTTTATAAATTTAATTTATTTCGACAAAATACACAAAAAACATTAATAAAAATTAGCTATAACAACTATTTTTTAGCATTTGATTCAATCAAAAACCAACTTAAAATAGCAGCCACATCAAACGTTATTAATTTGACATAATTTTTGTATAAGCTTCGGGTGTCAAAAGATGTAATCTGCCAAGATAATTTTTTTGAATGCATCTTTTACCACTCAAATCTGTATAAAAAAAGTTGCAGGCAAATTTTGGATATGAGACAACATAACAGTGCATAAAGTATAAAAAAAGAAGTGGTCTATGTCATGAAGAAAGAAAAGCATCTCAAATTCAGAGCTATATTCACCATGTTGTTATGTGTTTTGAGCCATCTTACAGGCTGCGGCATATCGAACAATACTTGGGCGAAGGACCAGAGCAGAACGATCACCATGGCGGGTTCTACCTCCATGGAGAAGTTAGCCGATGCCTTGGCGGAGTCATTTATGGAAGAATATCCTAATGTGACGGTCACAGTGGAGTTTACTGGTTCTTCGGCAGGTATTGAGTCTGTATTGACAGGCACTGCAGACATTGGTATTTCTTCCCGGACATTGAAAGAGGAGGAAAAGGCTTTGGGAGCGGTGGAAAATATCGTTGCCATAGAAGGGATTGCAGTGGTTACAGATACAGCTAATAAAGTTACTTCATTGACTTTAGAGCAATTAACTGATATCTACACAGGTAAAATCAGAAATTGGAGCAGACTTGGCGGCGCAGATAAGGCAATCGTGGTGATTGGCAGAGAGGCGGGAAGCGGGACGCGCGAAACTTTTGAAAAACTACTTGAAGTTGAATATATGTGTGCGTATGCCAATGAATTGGATTCCACCGGTGCAGTGATGGCGAGAACCGCATCTACGCCCGGTGCAATCGGATATGTATCGAGAGATGTTTTGAATGATTCCGTTCAGGTGCTGGCAATAGACGGATTACAACCGACTGACCAACATATTTTGAAAGGGAGTTATCCGCTCAGCAGACCGCTTGTCATGGTAACGAAAGGAAAAATTGCAGATCAGAAAAATGCAGCGCGCGAATTATTTATGTATCTGCACTCAAAAAAAGGAAGGAAACTAATTAAATCAGCAGGGTTGATCGTTCCTGACCAAGGAGATTAGAAAGGACATAGAGTTTAAATATAGAAAAATAAGGAAACCAACCAGAAAGTGAGACCGCCGATGATTTCAAGATTAGCAGATGGTACAGACCGTGTCCGCATAGTCGAAAACATAGCGCAGGCAATTTTTACAGTGTGTGCGTTTTTGGCAGTATTTGCGGTGGCATCGATCACATTATATATGATTGCAAACGGGATGCCCGCTTTTTTTAGGATAGGGATTAAGGATATTCTGTTTTCCGCCACATGGAAACCAACAGCACAAGAACCGGAATTTGGCATTCTTTATATTGTATTGACTTCTGTTGCTGGAACGATGATTGCGGTTATAATCGGCGTTCCGGTGGCGCTTCTGACGGCAGTTTTTTTGGTGGAGATCGCACCGAAAGGGCTGGCAGATGTGGTGAGACCGGCGATAGAACTGCTGGCGGGGATTCCATCAGTGGTTTATGGTTTGTTGGGATTGATGATTTTAAATCCGCTTGTATATAAATGGGAGCAAAAGCTGTATCAAGGATCGGAAACGCATCAGTTCACGGGCGGAGCCAACCTGTTGTCAGCGGTGTTGGTACTGGCAGTCATGATTCTTCCTACGGTTGTCAGTATCAGTGAATCTGCGCTTAGAGCGGTTCCGACGGAGTTAAAAGCCTCTTCGCTTGCACTTGGAGCATCGCATATACAGACGATTTTTAAGGTGCTTATGCCGGCGGCAAAACCGGGTATCATCACGGCAATTGTGCTGGGAGTAGGGCGTGCGGTCGGGGAGGCGATGGCAATCAGCCTCGTGTCTGGCGGTTGTGTGAATTTTCCGCTGCCGTTTGGCTCTGTCAGGTTTCTGACGACTGCGATTGTCAGTGAAATGGGGTATGCGAGCGGATTGCACAGACAGGTTTTATTTACAATTGGATTGGTTTTATTTGTTTTCATTATGATCGTTAATCTGACACTTAACGGTATCTTAAGAGGAGAATGTGAGTAGTATGGGCAGAAAATTGAAAGATGGTCTTGCTCTCGGAATGATCTATCTGTCTGCTTTTTTTTCTGTAATACTTCTGGCAGGCATTATCGCATATATTTTTGTCAAGGGGAGCAGTGTAGTCAGCTGGAACTTTTTGACCATGGCATCAAGCGCTCTTAAGGGAACTTCTGGCATAGCGGGTAATATTGTCAATACTTTTTATATCGTGATCTTAACGCTTTTCATTGCTGTACCCATCGGGGTTGGCGCGGCAATCTGGCTGAATGAGTATGCAGAAAAAAACAAATGTGTCCGTCTGATAGAGTTTACGACACAGACGCTTGCGGGTATTCCTTCTGTCATTTTTGGTTTGTTTGGAATGGTGTTTTTCGGAACGACTCTGGGATTGGGCTATTCGCTTTTGACAGGTTCCCTGACGCTGACGTTGATGGTTCTGCCGCTGATCACACAAAATACACAGGAAGCGCTTAGGGCAGTGCCGGATAGTTACCGTTATGGTGCAGTCAGCATGGGCGCTACGAAATGGTATATGATACGAACGGTATTGCTCCCCTCCGCCATGCCGGGGATTGTGACAGGCGTGATACTGGCAGTGGGGCGGATTGTGGGGGAATCTGCCGCATTATTGTTTACGGCGGGAAGCGGTTATTTATTGCCCAAGTCGGTAAAAGAGCTGCTTCACAAAATAATAGAGTCCGGCGGTACACTCACGGTACAGTTATACCTAGGTATGTCCAAGGCACAGTACGATGTGGCATTCGGTATCGCGATGGTGTTATTGTGCATCGTGATGATTGTTAATTTCCTGACCAAAATATTTACAGACAAAATGAATGCGGCGCTGAGGAAATAGTATGAGGGCAAAGACAGGTGGTATCAAAATAAGGACGGAACAGTTGAACCTGTACTATGGGGATACGCAGGCACTGAAAGATATCACAATAAAAATATATCCTAATACGGTAACAGCATTGATCGGACCGTCAGGCTGCGGCAAATCCACTTTTCTAAAGACGTTGAACAGAATGAATGATCTGGCAGGGGATGTCAGGATCGAGGGTGGCGTGTATCTGGACGGAAAAGATATCTATGCGCCGAAAGTGGATACCGCAGAACTTCGCAAAAAAGTAGGTATGGTATTTCAGCAGCCGAATCCTTTTCCGATGAGCATCTATGACAATATTGCTTACGGCCCAAGGATTCACGGAGTCAGAAATAAAAAAAAGCTGGATGAAATTGTGGAGAACAGTTTACGTGATGCGGCAATATGGGAGGAAGTAAAGAACAGGCTGGATAAATCGGCGTTTAGTTTGTCCGGTGGTCAGCAGCAGAGATTGTGTATTGCCAGAACTTTGGCGGTGAAACCGGAGGTTCTTTTGATGGATGAGCCTACTTCGGCGCTTGATCCGATTGCAGGCTTGAAAACCGAAGAATTGATGAGGGAGTTAAAGAAAAAATATACGATAGTCGTGGTGACACACAATATGCAGCAGGCAGAGCGGGTGTCCGATGTGACAGCTTTTTTCTTAAATGGAGAGATGGTAGAAATGGGGAGTACCAGAGAAATATTTTTGCATCCAGGAGATAAAAGGACGAAAGATTACATTTCCGGGAGATTCGGCTAGAAGAAAATATTTGACATTTCCCATATGTTTTGTACGTCAGAAGAAACTTTCGCCTTGCAATCCAGCGTGTAATATATTAAAGTATACTACAAGTGATTTGATTTTAAATCGATGGATACGATGTGAGAGGAGAATTTATTTATGTGGACAAGAGCGGAACTCAAAGAGAACGCGAAGAAGTATTTTAAATTTAATTATTGGAAGATGGTGCTGGTGGCATTTATCATCTCACTGGTAGGCGGCGGTGGAAGCAGTTCAAGTGCGAGCGGCAGAACTGTGCAGGAGATAAGTTCCGACAGTTATATGCCTCCCTCGGAAGTGGCGGCATTTCTGCTAGGCTTTTCGGTCGTCTTGTTAGTGCTTCTGGTAATTGCATTTGCATTGATGGTTTTTTTGCTGAATCCGCTGGAGGTCGGTGCACAGAGATTTTTTGTGGTCAGCCATTACCAGAAGGCGGAACTTGGCGAGTTAGGGTATGCTTTCTCTAATTCTTACATGAATGTTGTCAAGACAATGTTTTTGAGGCAGTTATATATTTTCCTCTGGTCACTGCTTTTTATTGTTCCAGGTATTATTAAAGACTATGAGTATCGTATGATTCCTTACATACTGGCGGAAAATCCGGGGATCAGTTCTAAGGAAGCGTTTGCCATGAGCAAACAGATGATGGACGGAAATAAATGGAATGCATTTGTGCTTGACCTGTCATTCTTTGGCTGGGTATTCTTGAGTGCATTTACATGCGGTATTCTGGCGATTTTCTATGTGAATCCCTATATGCTCATGACGGATGCGGAACTCTATGTGGCGTTAAAAGAGATCACCTTCGGTAATCGGAATACGGGATATCAGAACTTCCAGCAGAATCAGAATTATCAGAACTACCAGAATTACCAGAGCTATCAGCCGAACCAGAACTATCAGAACTATCAGCCGAACCAGAATTACCAGAGCTACCAGCCGAACCAGAATTACCAGAACTACCAATCGAATCAGAACTACCAAAGTTACCAGCCGAATCAGAGTTATCAAGGGAATCAATCAAATCAGAATTATCAGTCGGGTCAGAGCTATCAGCCAGATCAAAGTTACCAGAGCTATCAGTCAAATCAGAATTATCAAAACTATCAGCCTGGTCAGAACTATCAATCAGGTCAGGACAATCAGGGTTATCAGGACGCAGGCTGGCAGAGCGGTTCTCCGACGAATAACGATCAACAGAACAATGATTATCGATTATGAATATAACACACGTAACACAAAGACCTCGTTTCTATGCCGGGGTCTTTATTATGGTATAGGAAATTCCTCTGCCAATTCCGAGTTCGCGAAGCGAATCTCGTAAACGAGCGTTAGCTCGTTTTTTTATGTAATAGGGTTTGGGTGTCAAAAGGTCTATGGTATAAGTTGAGAAGGCAGATTGCACAAAAAGTTCTCTTGTGTCGGGTTTCGTCGAATGGATTTTCTAAGCATTCCGGTGTAAGCTATGATATCGGACGCAACCGCCCTCAACGCGCATCCATGCGCGATTCGGGCTTTTCGGGACATCCATGTCCCGAAATTGCTCTTTCACGGACGGAATGCTAAGAAAATCTCAGTCTCCTTCACAAGACAACTGCGTGAACTTTTTGTGCAATCTGCCAGCCCAAATTTATCGTAAGAGCTTTTGATGCATGAATCACTATAGAAAATTTTTTATCCACATAGCCGAGCACAATGAGTTTTATCCACCAAACCGAGTTCGCGAAGCGAATCTCGTAAACGAGCGCAACTCATTTTATCCACCGGACCGAGTTCGCGAAGCGAATCTCGTAAACGAGCGTCAGCTCGTTTTAGTCACGAACGGGTGATTTTATGTCGTGAATTGTACCTTGATGAGACGGATGGTTCGTTAAGAAAAAAACGCAATGAACCGATAAAAAATATAGGAATATGAATTGGCAAAGCAGTGAACACATCGAAAGGTTAGACGGGTGAAATGGATTTTGCCCGTGGAAAACAAGGAGGTTTTTATGCAGATCAGAGCGAATGCAAACGATAATCAAATCATGAATGTCAGCAAAGCCGCTGGAGAACAGGTATCGCGCAAGGAAGGAAGAGGGGCACAGAAGTCTGAACGCAAGACCAGTATTTTTGCGGGGGATCTTGGATTCCAGAATGACATGATCACTCAGCGTAGACAGAGGGCACAGAAGAAAGTGCTCAAGATCATAGGTGATGCGTGGGATGCGGATAGGAAGGTAGATCAGGGTATTCGTGACATGAAGGATAAACTGGTTATGCTGCATGATGAGCAGAAAGAGAATCTCGATATCATTGCGGAGGGCGATGCACAGAAAGAGGCATTGCGCCAGCAGTATGGTGTGGAGATGGATTCGCAGGAACAGAAGGATTTAGAACTTTTGGAGAAAAAGGCGGATGCGTATAGAGATCCGATAGGAGTGCAGTTGACAAAAGAAGAGGAAGAACGATTTGCACAGTTAGAAGATCAGCCACGGACGGAATATCAGGAGCGTTGTTTGCAAATTGACGCCTATCAGGGCACTTATGAACAAAGGAATAAGCAGATCAATGAAGAGATGATGGCATATAACAGTTCGATTCGTGAGATTAGGCTAGAACGGTTGAAATACCATGGGATGGTGGATGCCCAGAAGCAGGCAGACGAAGTGATGGAACAGGCAAGCAGTGAAATCATCGGACTGCTTGTGAGCGAAGCCAAAGATCATGTGGATGAGGAGCTCGAAGAGAAGATCGAGGAGGCAAAGGAGAAAGCTGAGGAAAAGGCAGAAGAGGAAGAGAAGATCGAGGAAAGGAAAGAAGATCGGATAGAATTGGAGGCACAGATCGACGAGGCGCATGAGAAGAATGAAGAGAGGGAAGAACTGCGCAAAGAAGCAAAAGAGCGGTCGAGAGATGATGCGGACCTTTTGAATGATATGATTGATGCTGGCATCGGTGGAATAGGTAATGTATCCGATGCGCAGACTGAAATTAAGAATATGCTCCATAAGATGAAACTGCTGGAGGAAGATTTAAAAGGCAATCTAGTCGATGAAGAGCTATAACTAACTGACTTGAGGATATGGGGACAACATGAATATTGCGATTTGCGATGATGAGGTAAGAGGGAGAGAAAGGATTCGGACCTTACTTGAGAAGGAATTTTCTCAGGCACAGACATGTGAATTTGATTCAGGGATGAAGTTGTTGGAAAAGGTAAAAGAAGGCTATCGCCCCGACATTGTACTTCTTGATATAGCGATGGAAGGGATGGACGGCATGGAGACGGCGCGGCGGCTCAAAGAGCTGTCGGACGCGATTCTTATTTTTGTGACAGGAGTGAAAGAACAGGTATTTGAAGCGTTTGATGTAGGTGCGTTTCATTATTTGATGAAACCGATCGATCAGGATAAAATGACAGATGTTTTGAAACGTGCCATCCAGGAAGCGGAGAAAAAGAAATCCGCGCCGAGATCTCTGCTTGTCAAGGTAGATGGGAGCCATCGTAGGATTCCGGTCGATGAGATTCTCTATGTGGAAAACAGCGGACGTAAAGTAATCCTGCATATGAAAACGGAATGCCTGGAATACTATGAGCGTATGAACCATTTGGAGGAAGTGCTCGGAGACGGCTTTTACCGATGCCATAGAGGATATCTGGTGGCGCTGTCTGCGGTTAGCGGGTATGACCATGAGAGCATTACCGTAGGGCAAGGCGACAAGATTTATCTGGCAAAACAGAAATACGGCGAATTTGTGAAACGGTACTGTGATTTTTTGAAGGAGTAGGGAGATGGCGGCAAACATACTCGATCTGGTGGAAGATTTCGTCAAGGCGGGACTCTTGTTGTTCCTGTGCAAAGATAACATTATATTAAAAGAAAAGTATCGTTCCGTTGGAAAGATACTTTTTTTCTTACAGGCGCTTGTGATCGGTTATTGGCTGTCCCATTCCGCATGGGTGGACAGGGTACTCTACGGGAGCGTGGAAGAAACAATAAATAACAGTAGTTATAGTGTTGCTAAGTTAGCGGTTGCAGTTTGTTGCAGCTTCTTTGCGATGGACATATTGTATAGGGGCAGGCGGCTTGCGAAACTTTATCTTCTTTTTGTTTTTTATACTATACAGGAAATGATGCGGTTTGCACTGTATAGCGGATGGTCGTTAGCCGTTTTGGGATATATGGATTATCTGACAGAGCGGGTGATTGCGGAAAAGATCGATTCGGCCTACTTTATGAGACAGACGGAGTATCTTCAGATCTATGGTTTTCTGCTTTTTGCGGTGGGATACCTGCTTCTTATGTATATTGCCCTGCGGTGGTATCGAAGATATATGATCGGTACTGTGGAGGAGACAAGCAGACAGGGACTCTGGTTTCTGATGCTGACACCGATCATTGGCATGGCGTTCGATATTTCCTGGCGGGTCACTTTTTACAGCCAGAAAGGGGCGGAGATTGATTTTTTGTATGAAAAACACGGAAGCATGTATGTTGTCGTTCCTGTTATAGCAATTCTGTGTGTTGCATGCACCATATTTAGCCGAAAAATTTACAGTGAGTTAGTTCGGATGGAAGAACAGAAAAACAGTCTTATGTTTTATAAACAACAGTTGGCGGATATGACGGAACATGTCAGGGAGATGGAGCAGCTCTATGACGGGATACGCGGTATGCGCCACGATATCAATAATTATGTGGCGGATATGGAACAGCTTATGCAGACGGGCGCGGATAGGGGTCAGATGCCGGAGCATATCAGGCAGGAGGCGGAGAGATACCTGCAGAATATGCAGCGTGCGGCGTCAGAACTGTTCATGCAGTTTAGCACCGGGAATCCAGTAACAGATGTTATTTTAAATCGAAAAGGGCAGATCTGCGCACAGGAGCATATTGTGCTAGAAGGGGATTTTCTTTTTCCAACACAGCTTGGCATTGAGGCGTTTGATCTTGGAATCTTGTTAAATAATGCGTTGGATAATGCGATAGAGGCATGTCGGAGAGTGACAGAAGGACGGCGGAGATTGATTCAGTTTCGCGGATATGTGAAGGGGCGGATGTTTTTTCTGGTCGTGGAAAATAGCTGCGATGAAAAGAGCGTGCGGGCGGAACACGGCAGGCTGCAGACGACAAAACCGGATCACGAGACGCACGGGCTGGGGATGAGTAATATGAGAAGCTGTGTGGAGAAATATTATGGGACCATGCAGTATGAGGTGCAGGAGTGCCGGTTTCTGTTGACTCTGATGATGCAGGGCAGGGAAGAAGCGAAATGTGGCGCAGGTGACGGTGCGGTTAAATATTGAGGAGATTTCATAACCAAAACCAATTCTTTGATTACAACCCTCTTTATTCTGCTGGTCGGATAACGATATACTAAATGTAAGGCAAAGCGCTTGTCTCATGTTTGGACAGAAGGGAGAATACGGATGAGAGTCACAAGAAATTATATGAGCGGTCTGCTAAATGGTAACAACAGCGTGTACGGGAACAATTCTCTGTTACAGCGTGCTTTGAGCCGAAGCAGCAAAAGCAGGAAGTCGAGCAGAAGTGCCCTGATAAGCAATACAAATAACAGCAGGAGCAGTATTCTTGCTGCCAACGCTGTAAAAAGTACTGCGGGAACGCAGAAATTGTATTATAATATGAAATATCATGCAGGACAGGTAATTGACTATGCAGACAAATTGACGAGTAAGGACAATACTTCTCTTTTCGCTAAGGCAAAGGAGAATGGTGACACCTCGGAAATCGTGTCCAATATCAAAGGATTTGTCAGCCAGTACAATAGCATGATGCAGAATCTTCAGGATTCTGGGAATCGGTCAGACAACACTTATATCACACAGCTTAACAGCATTTCCAGATTGAACAGTTCGGAATTGGCATCCTGCGGTGTGAGCAGAAATTCTGATGGCACTCTTGCGGTAGATGATCAAAAGCTGGCAGCGACAGATATTAGTACTTTGGAGAAAGTATGGAACGGCAGCAGCAGTTTTCCGGCACGTGCGGCATTGTGGGCAGATTCCGTGGAAGCGTCTGCAGAGCGCAATATGAATGCGCAGGCAAGCAGCAGCTACAGCAATCTTTTTAGCAATTACGGCAACAGTGGGAATTATTTCAATTTCTTCCGTTAAAGGAGCATGTTCAGGTGTATTGCGATCTATATACCAGCAAACAAAACAGCCGGAACTGCAATTAAGCTGTGTAAAATCTTCTAAGAATGGGATGGTAGCTTATGAATCGCTTGAACTGGATACAACAGGAACAGAAAGTGGCGGATTACCATGTGATTACATGGCGGACCTCGCATTTCCACCATCCGAGAAACAGGACGGATATCATAGGCTCATTTCACAGCAAGTTGGAAGGCGGGGCGGCGGCAGGAGCAGGAGCGGCACAGCAGGCGGAAGGAATCGGGTTAGGACTTGAGGAGCCTTTTCGCAGAACAGAGTGGAAGAGCGGCGGACTTGGAACGGACGGCATGATGCGGGAAGGTGTAAAGAATGCCGCAAACAATGAGTTACTGTCGGTGTCCGGCAAAACGCAGGGTAAGCGGACAGACGCGCCGGAATCTATGTCAGCAGTGATTCAGGCAATCGTGCCGGAAGAACTCTATAGCGTGGTAAACAGCGTAGGGCAGTCCGTGCACAGGGTACGCAGCCGGATAAAACAGAGTGTGACGAGGCTGCGGGATACTTTTCTGAGACAACAGACAAAACAGCAGCGGGCAGCAGGTGCGTCGGTACATAAGGCTGAATCCCGCAGGCAGCCGGAAGGCAGACAGAAAGGAACACGCCGGGTTGACAAAGAAGAAATGTTGTCCATGCAGACGGAAAACAGTTATCTGTTGGATTCGTATGACAGAAATGGGCAGTACAGCAGGTTGGGAAGTAGATCATAGCATATAGAGTATCAGAAAGACGAAAAGAGTTTGCCGGGGTGCACAGCGTTCTGTAGGCAGACTCTTTTTATAGTATAGGAAATTCCTACGCAAACAAGCGAAGCGATTTTCTTGTGTGAAAGGAATCAGATGGGTTTTGATAATGTATACAAAAAAATAAAATATTTTATAAAAACATAAATAAAAATGAAAAGTGATTGAACAAATGTGCCGCTTCTGATATAGTAAAAATATAATTGTGTGATCGTGACGGCAGGTGGCAGTCTGCGGTCGTCAGCACATAAAAGATCGTGAATGGATAGAAGGAGAGGGTGGCATGAGAAAAAGGAAAATATTGCTCGCATGTGTGCTTAGTACGGCGGTAGCTGTCGGGGCGGCGGCATGCGGAAATACGGCACAGGATGGCAGTGCGCCACAAACCGGTGCAGAGACGGAAACACAGACAGAGACAGAAGCGACAGCAGAGACAGACAGCGCGGAAGAGGCACCGGCAGATTTGGATTTTACCGTAAATTATGACGGGATAGCGACAGCTAAGATTCCGGCGGGAGTCAGCGTCCATGACCCGTCCATCGTCAAGGTTGACGGCAAGTACTACATATTCGGTTCCCATATGTCAACAGCGGTATCCGAGGATTTGAGGAACTGGACATCGATCGGGGACGGCTATAAGGTAAAAGACCAGATCTATTATGAACTGATGGCAAACAAAGACGCTTTCGCCTATGCGGGAAGCAAGAACAGCGTAATTCCTACCGACGACAGAGGGTGGCATGTATGGGCGCCGGATGTGATTTATAATGAGGAAGACGGGTTGTACTATCTGTATTTCTGTACCACATCGACATGGAATGCGTCTAACCTCTGCTATGCGACGAGTGAAAGCATCGAGGGTCCCTACGAGTGGAAAGGTGCGTTGATCTATTCCGGTTTCACGGCGGAGACGCTTGGAGATACGGATGTGACGGAATATGTGGATGAGGAAGAGGCGAAAGACAAGTACATCAAGAAGAGCAACGAGTATAATTTCAATAAATATCCGAATGCCATCGACCCCACGGTGCTGTATGACGAGGATGGTAGATTGTGGATGGTATATGGTTCCTGGTCCGGCGGCATGTATCTGTTAGAGCTTGACAAGCAGACCGGAGAGGTAATTCATCCGGAGGCAGACGAGGAAAATCGTGTCGATGCATATTTCGGCAAGAGGCTGCTCGGCGGAAACCATAGTTCTATTGAAGGACCGTATATCTTATACGATGAGCAGAGCGGATACTATTATCTGTTTGTATCCTATGGCGGACTGGCACGTGAGGGCGGTTATCAGATCAGAGTTTTCCGTTCCGAGACCATAGACGGTGAATATGTAGATATGAACGGAGAATACCCGTTAGATACGACCAATCCGGAGCATTATCCTTACGGATTGAAACTGTCCGGCAACTATTTTCTGCCGAGCCTTGAGATGGCGTATATGGCGACGGGTCATAATTCCGCATTTGTGGACGATGACGGCAAGAAATATATTGTAAACCATACCCGTTTTGATAACAAGACCGAGGAGCATGAACCCCGTGTACACCAGTTCATTGTTAATGAAGAAGGATGGCCGTGTATGCTGCCTTACGCTACGGACGGTGAGACGGTGAGCGAGAGCGGATATGAGATGGCTGATCTGGCGGGAAGATATTATGTGATCAATCAGGGGACGGCAATCGATGCCACGATTGCACAGCCATTTATCCTGTATCTGGACGAGAACGGCAAGGTATACGGTGACGGTGTGGAAGGAAGCTGGGAGGCAAAAGACGGCACCTGCTACATGAACATTACCTACGGTGATACCAGTTACAGCGGCGTGTTCTGCCAGATGAACGACGAGGCAGGCACACAGGTCATGACATTCAGCGCAGTCGGCGCAAATGAGAGTGTCTGGGGTGTGAAGTACTAAGAAAAGCTGAACAATCAGATAGATATACAAATTAAGGCTCTGTGGGGATTCCGCAGAGCCTAGTTTGTGTAATAGGGAAATTCCTTGGCAAAGTTCGAGTTTGCGCAGCGTAAGCAAGCAAATCTCGCAATCGAGCGTCAGCTCGATTTTTTACTCTTCCATAGGTGCATAATGTATGCTGACTTTGATATCCTGTCCGTAGTTTCCGAATGTCTTACCAAAAATAGTGAGTCCGCCAATATGTTCGGCATTGTCGTCCACCGCCATACGGAAACGTATGCTGCTGCGATAATCGAGATGAAAAGTGTCGATCGTCACATCTGAAATTTTCAGACCATCAATATAAGTCCCTTTTTTGTTGATAACTAACAGTTTCAACTGACCATACTGATTCCAGTTGGGGAACCACCAATCGGGGTTGAACAGTCCGCGTGAATCACCGAAATCACCGGGGGAGAGCCAGCTTCCTACACATATGTCATTCAGATAAAAAGTGATGTCGGAGGGCCACACGTTATTGACTCCTGGAGCCTCGGAACACAGTTCCACGGAGAATGTAAGCTGTGTGATCTTCTGAAAGCTGGGAATAAAATTGGGGATATTATACTCCACAAATCCTTTGGTAAACCATAGGATATCGGCAGTATAGCGATCCGGATGGTCAAAATACCTAGCATCATCCACCTCACCGATCAAAGCCTTATCGGATGCGAGTCCGCAGGTAGGACAGACCCGATAGTTAGAGTAATGCCCTACTTTAAGGTCCGTGCTGTATACATTTTGAAAATCTACCTGCTTTTCCAAGTCAATCAAAATCTTATCCAGATGCACCGAACAGATTTTCTGATTGCCATGCCCGGCAGATTCGCTCGAAGTGGTGATCAGACCACAGCTTTCCAATTTTTTAATATGACTGGTCAGCGCACCGTTTGTAATCTTTAAATGAGAGGCGAGCTCATTCATGCTCATATTGTTGTTTTCCAACAGAATATTGAGAATTTCAATTCGGACATCAGAACCCAGCGCTTTGAAAATATCCAGTCCTTCTTTTAGCGATGTAATATGTAACAATATAGTACCCCCGTTATGATGCAATAAAATGAGTATAGCTCACAAACGAGCGTCAGCTCAATTTTCATATAATAAAATTATAGTAAATAATTCTCATTTCGTCAATTATATCTAAAAGAATTTATATATAATCAAAATAATTTTGTTATAACGTTTAATTTTGAGCATATTAATAGAAAAAAGTCGCGTGTTTATCGATAAATAAATTATTTTAGGAAAATATAAAACAATCATATCATGAACAGAGCATAGCGATATATTTTATAGTGTGTGGATTGCACAAAAAAGACTCTTTGGAACGTTCTCAAAGAGTCTTTGTATGAAATCATGTTATCTTGTAAATTTTTGATAAATCCCTGTATGAATGCAGTTTACTTTCAGTTGATTAGTCCTTCTCATTCACTTCGTCAAAAACTTTCACAAGCTTGTTCGCGGGAGCGGCAGTCAGAAGTGATACGATGACGTTGACGATAAGCGCAATAATGAAAGCGGGTAACAGCTCATAGATAGCAAACACGCCACCCAAATTCGCGACACCGTATTTCCAGATAAAGACCATTGCTCCGCCGGTGATCATGCCTGCAAGCGCGCCTTGCTTATTAGAACGCTTCCAGAACAATGCCAATAGTACGACTGGTCCGAATGCCGCGCCGAAGCCAGCCCAAGCAAAGGATACGATCCCGAAGATCGAACTGTCGGGGTTCTGTGCAATGAAGACGGCAATCAGAGATATGACAATAACCGTGATTCTTGCAATGCGCAGGGAAGTTTTGGTATCCAGTTTCTTTTTGCCGAAATCCTGCACCAGATTCTGGGAGATGCTGGAAGCGGCGGCGAGAAGCTGCGAGTCCGCAGTGGACATAGTGGCGGCAAGGATACCCGCAAGGATAACACCTGCAATCAATGCTGGAATGATACCGTGGGTACTTAAAACAGAGGCAATCTGAACGATGACCGTCTCCGAATTGCTTCCTTCCAGCATGGGAATAATGCCTGCCTTGGACATGCTGTAACCGATCACACCGATAAAAACAGCGACTCCCATAGAGATGACAACCCAGACGGTAGCAATTCTTCTGGAGAACTTCAGTTTATTTTCATCTTCAATCGCCATAAACCTTAGAAGGATATGTGGCATGCCGAAATATCCCAGGCCCCAAGCCAATGTGGAAGCGATCGTGAGCGCCGTGTATGGCTTCGCGGACGCGGTATCCGCAACATAGGTCTGGAACATGTTAAGATATCCGGGAAGTTCCTGTGCATTTGCAATGACTGTGCCGAAACCGCCGGTAGCGATTGCGCCGAAAGCGACAACGATAACAAGTGCTATTGTCATTGTGATACTTTGAATCAAGTCGGTCGTGCTCACAGCAAGAAAACCGCCCAGCGTACAGTAGAGAACGATCACTGCAGCGCTAAGGAGCATGGCGAGCATATAGTTCATACCGAACAAAGTGCTGAATAACTTGCCGCATGCGGCAAAGCCCGAAGCGGTGTAGGGCACGAAGAATATTACGATAACGATGGCGGCGATGCAGGTTAAGATATGTTTGTCGTCACCGTATCTTTTGGCAAAAAAATCGGGGATCGTGATCGCTCCGATCTTACTTGAGTAGCGTCTGATACGTTTAGACACGAGCAGCCAGTTAAAATATGTACCGAGTGCCAGTCCGATCGCAGTCCAGCCTACATCTGCGATACCTGAGATATAGGCGAGTCCGGGCAGTCCCATCAGCAGGTAGCTGCTCATGTCGGATGCCTCCGCACTCATGGCGGTAACAAGGGGACCAAGTTTTCGTCCGCCGAGATAAAACTCATCCGTCCGTGTGTTTTTCTTGGAAAAAGAAACGCCAATATAGATCATTCCACACAGATAGATGACGATTGCAATAATAATGCAGATTTGCGATGTCATAATTTTTCTCCTCATTTCTTTTTCATTCTGTGCAACATTTGTATTATATATGGTTTTGCTGTACTATGCAAGAAAAACAGTTCATTGACAGGAAAATAGGAAATTAGTAGTATATTTAAAGAAGAGCAAAATAGAAAAATAGCGGAATATAAATCTGGAACAGATAAAGATAGAAAAAGCGATTTCATACAATATAGTGTGCATAAAAGCGCATGGCAGCGACAGAGGTCATAGGGGTCAGTATGGGTGAAAAGATGGAACTTCCGCAGGCTTTTCGGGAACGGATGGAAAGGCTTCTGGGGGCGGAATACAAAGATTTTATAGAGAGTTATGACAGGGATAGATATTATGGGCTGCGTCGCAATCCGCTCAAGGCATCCGAGGCGGAATTTATAGCGAAAATGCCGTTTGTATTAGAGACGGTGGGATGGGCGAAAGAGGGGTATTATTATCAGCCGTCAGAACAGCCGGGACGACATGTTTTGCACGAGGCGGGCGCCTACTATATTCAGGAGCCTTCCGCGATGGCAGTTGTGGAGTGCCTTGATCCGAAACCGGGAGAGCGTATTCTGGACTTGTGTGCTGCACCGGGCGGTAAGAGTACGCAGATTGCCGGAAGGATGAGCGGTCGTGGGTTGCTGGTATCGAACGAGATCATTCAGAGTCGTGCCAAAATCCTTTCGCAGAATATAGAACGTATGGGCATCCGCAACTGTGTGGTATGCAATGAGACACCGGAGCGCATGGCGGCATTTTTCCCTGGTTTTTTTGACCGGATTGTGGTGGACGCACCCTGTTCGGGGGAAGGGATGTTCCGCAAAGAGGATACGGCGGTCGCTGAATGGAGCGAGGAGCATGTGGCTATGTGCGCAGCAAGACAAAAGGGGATTCTGGCGGAAGCTGCCATCATGTTAAAGCCGGGCGGACGGTTGGTATATTCCACCTGCACGTTTGCACATGAGGAGAACGAGGGCGTAATCAGCGATTTTTTGAAAAGACACGAAGATTTTGCAGTGGAAAAAGTAGCTTGCGACGATTCTTTCCTTTCGGGAAGACCAGACTGGACCAAAGATGCAGTAGAAGGTTTGGAGCATACGATGCGGCTTATGCCGCATAGACTGAGGGGAGAGGGGCACTACATAGCAGTGATGCGCAGACAAGGTGGGGAGAGCGGTCTAGGCATTGAAATGACAGAAGAGGGAACCAGTTCTCTGAGGAGAGCAGAAAGACAGTCTGAGTCGGCAGTGTGGAATAAGAAATATCGCGCAGTAAAACGCCAGCCAACAGCAAATAAAACGCAGGCGACAGCGACGGATCGAATACAGACATTTCTGACGGAAGAACTTGGACTTCCCGGAGACTGGCTGGCGAGACAGCACGGCAGGCTACAGACATTTGGCGACCAGATTTATCTTGTTCCGGACGAAATGATCCCCATGGACGGAATGAAAGTCGTCCGTGCCGGCCTGCATCTGGCGACAGACAGGAAAAACCGGCTTGAACCGGCGCATGCGTTGGCAATGGCGCTTTCCATGGAAGAGACGAGCAGACAGATGCCTCTGACTAAGGAAGAAGCAGAACGATATATCCACGGGGAGACCCTTCCGTGTGAGGGGATGAAAGGGTGGACGCTTCTTACTTATATGGGTTATCCGCTGGGCTTTGGCAAGGCGGCAGGCGGGCAGATGAAGAATCATTATCCTAAGGGACTGCGAAAATAACACATGATATCGTTTGGTAAATTTAGTAAAAGCGTAAAGCAGGAAAGACACAGGAGGAAGAGTGAAAGAGTTTGATAAATCTTTCACAAATGGTTTGTACGTTGGAAAGGAATGATAAAAATGATGACAGAATGGTTAAAAACGGCAGTATTTTATGAGATCTATCCGCAATCTTTCAAAGATTCCGACGGGGATGGCATAGGCGATCTCAACGGCATTATTGAGAAGCTAGATTATATCAAGGATCTGGGATGCAATGCGATCTGGATGAATCCTTGCTATGACTCCCCCTTTCAGGACGCGGGATACGATGTGCGGGATTATAAAAAGATTGCCGCACGCTACGGGACGCTTGAAGATATGAAGCGCCTTTTTGAAAAAGTGCATGACAGAGGAATGCATATTCTTCTGGATCTTGTACCGGGGCACACTTCGGAAGAGCACCCATGGTTTGTCGAGAGCAGCAAAAAGGAAGCGAACGAGTATTCCGACCGCTATATCTGGACGGATAGCTGGTTTCAGCGCGCGGAAGGTCTTGCGTATATAGCGGGTGAGCGGGAACGCAACGGCGCATACGTCACCAACTTTTTCAAATGCCAGCCGGCGTTGAATTATGGGTTTTTCCGTCCAGAGGAGGAATGGCAGAAACCGATGGACCATCCGGCGTGTCTGGCGACAAGAGATGCAATAACTGATGTTATGCTATATTGGCTTGAGATGGGTTGCGACGGATTCCGGGTAGATATGGCGGATTCTCTGGTAAAAAAGGATGATGCAGTCAAAAGCGGGACCTGTGCAGTATGGAGCGACATGCTGAGCAAAGTTTTGGACAAATACCCGGATGCGGTGTTCGTATCTGAGTGGAATCAGCCGGAAGCGTCGATTGGAAGGGCGGGTTTCCAGATGGATTTCTATCTCGATTGGACCGGCAACGGCTACCATCTTCTGATGCGCGATTATGACGATACGGGGCGTGACAACAGCTTTTTTAAGAAAGACAGCGATAGGAGTATACAGGATTTCTTAAGAGAATACCTTCCGAGATACGAGGCGGTCAAAGACAAGGGGATGTATTGTCTGATTACGGGGAATCACGATATGATCCGTGCTGCACATAATCTGGATGAGAGTGAACGGAAACTTGCCTATGCCTTTTTACTGACCATGCCCGGCGCTCCCTTTATTTATTACGGGGACGAGATCGGTATGCGCTATCTGGATATTCCCTACAAAGAAGGCGGTTACACGCGGACAGGTTCGCGAACGCCCATGCAATGGAATAACAGTTGTAATTTTGGGTTTTCAGAGGCGGACGCATCACGGTTGTATCTGCCGATGGACGATTGTGACGGTGCGCCTACCGTGGAAACACAGCAGAGGCGCGAAGATTCCTTATACAATACGGTCAGACGGCTCTTGGATATCCGGCAAAAGCAGGCGGCATTTGCCAGACACGATAATCTTGAGATATTGATTGCAGAGGAAAAGAAGAGAAGTTTTGCATATAGAAGAGATGATCTGACGATACTGTGCAACCCTTCCGGTCATGAGGAAGAGGTTGAGGCGGAAGTTTCCGGACAGGATGTGATCTTTGTGATCGGTTCGTTGAAACAACAGGATGACGGCTGCGTTTTGGGTGCGCAATCTTTTGTGATCTGCCAAAATTAGCCCCTTGTCAAATAATCCCGGCTGGAATATACTAGATGTGGGTTTTGCTTTTTCGACAAAATACCCTAATTTGTGCTTGGGAGCGCTATCTATGTTATTTTCCAGTGTGGGATTTTTGTTCCGGTTTTTGCCGGTTTTTATGTTGATATATCTGATTTTTCCTGCAAAATACCGCAATATTGTACTGCTGGCAGGAAGCCTTATTTTTTATGGAGTGGGAGAACCGTATTTTGTTCTGCTGCTCGTTTTTTCGGTTCTGGTTAACTATGGTCTTAGCAGATATATGTTCTGGGAACCCCGTTCACCTCAGCAGAATCGTGCAAAAAAGAGGATAAGGCGTAAAAAGGCGGCATTGATTGCGTCGCTTGTCATCGATTTTGGTTTTCTATTTGTATTTAAATATTGGGATTTTGCGGCAGATACGGTCAATGGTCTCGCCAGGCAGGAGATCCTACCGGTTTTGATGCTGACACTTCCGCTCGGAATCAGCTTTTATACATTTCAGATGGTATCCTTTCAGGTGGACTGTTACCGCGGCACACAGAAAGAGCCGGCGGATTTGATCTCCTTTGCTGCTTATGTGAGCATGTTTCCGCAGTTGATTGCCGGACCGATCGTGCGTTATGATGAAGTGGCAGACCGGATGAAGAGCAGGAAGATTCGTATTCGGAACGTGGAGAACGGCTTAAAACTTTTTACGGTGGGACTGGGACTCAAAGTACTGTTGGCGAATCAGATTGGAACGTTATGGAATACGATCATGAGCGCGGGTGCGGGCAATTTACATGTTGCGGTAGCATGGCTGGGCGCGATTGCGTACTCCTTTCAGATATACTTCGATTTTTGGGGATATTCCGTGATGGCTATGGGGTTAGGCAGGATGCTGGGCTTTCGGATACCACGCAATTTCGATAATCCATATACGTCGCGGTCGATCTCGGAATTTTGGCGCAGATGGCATATAACGCTCGGAAGATGGTTTCGCGAGTATGTCTATTTTCCGCTGGGCGGCAGCCGCAAGGGAAGGCTTCGGACCGTGTGCAATCTTTTTGCAGTGTGGACGTTTACCGGGCTGTGGCATGGAGCCGATTGGAATTTCCTGTTGTGGGGGCTGGCATTTTTCGTGATTATCACGGTGGAAAAGAACAGTTATGGCAAGTGGTTTGAAGGCACTAAGGTGATCGGGCGTGTGTACACACTGATACTGATTCCGTTCACATGGGTGATATTCGCGATCACTGACATCAGACAGCTTGCGGCATATCTTGGAAATATGGTCGGTATACATAGATCGACAGTCATGGTCGGCGGACAGCAGCTGCTACGCTACTTGCAGGAATATTGGGTGTTATTGATTGTCTGTATTCTGTTTGCAACGCCCTTGCCCGGCAAGCTGTACCACAAATACCGAGACCGATGGTTTACCGTGGTTGTGATGCTGGTGATCTTCTGGTTTTCGGTACATGAGATTATAATAGGAAGCAACAATCCGTTCCTGTATTTTCGATTTTAAGAATAAGGTTGAGGCATATGAGTAAGAAAAAAAAGAAGATAAAACAAGGAAATAGAAAAAAAATCAATAGAGAAGCAGCCGGACAAAAAGTGCATGAGCAAGAGAAGGATAGAGAAAGAAGAGCAGAAAAGGCAAGGGAAAAGGAGCAGGGGCAAGGTAAAGAGAAAAGCCAAGGAAAAGCTCAAGAGAAAAGCCAAGGGAGAAGTCAAGAGCAGAGTCAAGGAAAAGCTCAAGAGAGAAGCAAAGGGAGAAATCAAGGGCAAAGTCAAGGAAAAGCTCAAGAGAGAAGTCAAAAAAGAAGCCAAGAAAAAAGTAAAGAAAAGAATCAGGAGCAGAGCCAAGGAAGAGTCCAAGAGAAAAGTAAAGAAAAAAAACAAATAAAAAGCCAAAGAAGAGTTCAAGAGCAAGGTCAGGAAAAAGCTCAAACGAAAAGTCAAGAGAGAAATCAAGAGCAAAGTAAAGAAATAAGCCAAGAAAAAAATAAGGAAAAGGATCAGGAGAGAAGCCAAGAGAGAACTCAAGAGAAAAAAACAGAACGACGAAGGAGCGATTGGCGCGAAGTACTCTATAACTGCCCTTACCTGCTGGCGGTAGGATTCACTTCGCTTGCCGTGATGATCGGTTCTGACAAGATCGGGATCAAGGCGATCGCGAGGGAGGCGGAAATTGCCATCGCACAGACGATAGGAACGAGTATTTCCGTGTGGGAATCGCTTACAGACCAGCCGGCGGAAGCGGCAGGGGATCAGATGGCGACAGATGATGCCGATTTAGAAATTCCGGATGGAAATGAATCAATAAAAATGGAAAATGAAGGAGAATGCAAGGAAGAAAATATCAATATACAAAACGAAAATAATTTAAATAAAGATGGAAATACGGAACAAATACAGGAAAATTCAGAAGAAAAAGTAAAGGGAGTTACAAATTTCGACACATACGAACCTCAAGCGACAGATTCGCGTTATTACTCCGATGCAGGAAAAGTTGCATTGACTACAGAGTACCCTTACCACATGGAAAACGATAGTTATTTTAAGGATGCGGCGTTTCTTGGCGACTCTCGGACGTTGGGAATATCGGATTATGCCGGATTAGATCAGGCGGACTTCTATTGTGACAGCGGTATGACGATTTTTAAGCTTCTTGAGCCGGACGGAGTCACTTACCAGAAGACTGGGGAAAAGGTAGACTTATCCCAAGTGCTGCAGGAGAAGCAGTATGGCAAGATTTATATCATGCTGGGAATGAACGAGTTAGGCTACGGCAATACGCAGATGTACTTGGAACAGTATCGCGAAGTAGTGGAACAGATCAAGGAGTGGCAGCCGGATTCCATTATTTATATCATGGCGAATCTGCATGTCAGCAGAGAGAAGAATAATATGGAGACGGAGTTCAATAATATTAACATCAACGATAAGAACGCGGCGGCAGCTCAGCTTGCAAATGGTATGGACATTTTTTATCTGGATGCCAATCCGCTGTTTACCGATGAAGAGGGATTCTTAAATGCAGATTTAACATTTGACGGTGTACACCTCTATGCACAGCACTATGACGTGTGGCGGCGGTTTCTGCTGGAACATGCGGTGGAGCCGGATGAAGATGATGGAAAGCCATCATCATAATATTTTTGTCTGAGAGAAGCGGAAGGAATGGATATCAATATGGAACAAATCCGCATAAATAAGTATCTGGCATCCTGTGGATTTTGCTCAAGACGGGATGCGGATAAGCTGATTGAACAGGGTGTTGTCACAGTAAACGGCGAGATTGCCGTGCAGGGAATCAAGGTAAATGCACAGGACGAAGTCTGCGTCCGAGGAAAAAAGATTGCCGGGCGTGATAAAAAAGTGGTACTTGCATATTATAAACCGATAGGGGTCGTCTGCACGGAACGGGATGCCCATGCGGAGAAGATTGTGACCGGAGAGATTCGATATCCGATCCGGGTCACTTACGCGGGCAGACTGGATAAAGATTCGGAAGGGCTTCTTCTGATGACGAATGATGGCGGGCTGATCGATGCGATGATGCGCGGCGCAAACCGCCACGAGAAAGAGTATATTGTCAAGGTCACGAAAGATTGGACGCAGGAAGCGTTAGAGCATATGCGCCGGGGCGTTTATCTGGAAGAACTTGATACGAAGACCCGTCCGTGCAAGATCGAACAGTTAGGGGCTAAGACGATACGGATGGTACTGACACAGGGGCTTAACAGGCAGATACGCCGTATGTGCAGGACGCAGGGGTATGAGGTATCCTCACTTAAAAGAACACGCGTTATGAATGTGGAGCTTGAAGATTTAAGAGTCGGAGAATACCGGGAATTGACACAGAATGAAATGGAATGTCTGTATCGGGAGTGCGGACTTGATTGAATATAGATTTAGATAATATGGAATTAGCATTACAAATATGATTGATAAAGAATCAGATTAGAATGATATATCTATCAGTGGAATGGGTTGAATGAATTTAAGAAATGGCAGGTGTACCACAAGTGGACGATCAAACAATGAAGCGAATGAAAGAGCTGGTCTCTGTTTTGAATAAAGCATCCGAGGCATACTATGCGCATGATGAGGAGATCATGAGCAATTTCGAGTATGACCGCCTGTATGACGAATTGGCGGAGCTGGAAGAAAGAACGAGTGTTATTATTGCTAACAGCCCGACGATGCATGTCGGGTACGAGGCGGTTGAGGAACTCCCGAAGGAGAGGCATGAGAGACCGATGCTTTCCCTGGCAAAGACCAAGAGCAGAGAGGAGCTGCGCGACTGGCTGAACGGAAAAGAGGCGTTGCTGTCGTGGAAACTGGACGGGCTGACTGTTGTTTTAACCTATTCTGGCGGACAACTGGTGAAGGCAGTCACCAGAGGAAACGGAGAAGTGGGAGAAGTCGTTACCAACAATGCCAGAGTGTTTCGGAATGTGCCGCTGTCCATCCCTTTTCAGGGCGAATTGACCTTGAGGGGCGAGGCGGTGATTACTTACAGCGAATTTGAGAAGATCAACAGCCGGATCGAAGATGCGGAAGCAAAATATAAGAATCCGCGAAATCTCTGCAGCGGTTCCGTGAGACAGCTTAACAATGAAGTTACGGCGGCGCGGAATGTTCATTTCTATGCATTCAGCCTTGTCAGTGCACAGGGCGCAGAGTTTCATAATTCCCGCATGGCTCAGTTTGAGTTTCTGGTAAAACAGGGGTTTGACGTGGTGGAGATCAGAGTGGTTGACCCCGATACGATTTTGGATGAGATCGCCTATTTTGAAAATAAAATCCCCGATTACGATGTCCCGTCGGATGGACTTGTGCTGACTTATGAGGACATTGCCTATGGGCAGTCGCTAGGAAGAACCGCCAAGTTTCCAAGGGATTCGATTGCTTTTAAGTGGGCAGATGAACTGCGGGAGACGACGCTTAAGGAGATGGAGTGGAGCGCCAGCCGGACGGGGCTCATCAATCCTGTGGCGATCTTTGAGCCGGTGGAGTTAGAGGGCACTACCGTCAGCCGCGCGTCGGTGCATAATATCAGCATCGTCAGAGGGTTGAAACTCGGAATCGGCGACCGTATCACGGTCTACAAGGCAAATATGATTATTCCGCAGATTGCGGAGAATCTGACGCAGAGTGATGCGTTGGAAATTCCAGAGACGTGTCCGGTGTGTGGACAGCCTACGGAGATCAGGCAGGTCAATGATGTACAATCCTTGTATTGCAGTAATCCGTCCTGCGATGCCAAGAAGATCAAGGCGTTTACCCTTTTTGTGAGCAGGGATGCCATGAACGTAGAGGGTTTGTCCGAGTCTACGCTGGAGAAATTTTTGGCAAAAGGATTCCTGCATGAGTTCGCAGATGTTTTCCGACTCGACCGGTACGAGCAGGAGATTACGCAGATGGAAGGCTTCGGGGAGAAGTCTTACGGAAATCTTATGCAAAGCATAGAGACCGCCAGAAACACGACGCTTGCAAGAGTCATTTACGGGTTGGGGATTGAGAATGTCGGGGTGGCGAATGCCAAAGTCCTGTGCAGGCATTTTCAGTTTTCCTTGGATGCGCTTCGTGCGGCGACAATGGAAGAGTTGAATGCCATTGACGGGGTCGGTGAGGTGATCGCGGCGGGCATCTATGATTATTTCCATGATGCAGTGCGCATGGAGCAGTTAGATCATCTGCTTGGCGAGGTGCACATAGCGCCGGAGACAGTGGAAGAGGGCGCACTGACGCTTGTCGGCATGAGCTTCGTGATTACGGGAAGTCTGGAACACTATGAGAACAGAAATGCGCTAAAGGATGAGATCGAGGCAAAAGGCGGCAAGGTGACAGGCAGCGTCACTGGCAAAACGACCTGCTTGATCAACAATGATACTGCGTCGCAGTCCTCTAAGAATAAGAAGGCAAAGGAATTGGGGATACGGATCATCTCAGAAGAGGAGTTTATGGAAGAATATCTGACAACATAGCGTAAAATTCCGGATAAAAAGAAGTGATCGCGATTTGTATCGTTGTCGCGATATTTAAAATCCAGTGTCCCGTCATAATATAAGAAATACAGCCTTTCCTATGATACTGAAAACAGATCCATATCGTCAGAGGCAGAAAAGACAAAAAGCGATAGAGCATAAATTTCATGTCAAATACCGTGGGAATGAAACTGTGCTGTAAGGCATAGAAAAATGCGGGGATAAGGACAGCCGCCCATTTTGAAGTGAAACTGTTTACTCCATATCCCAAGTACATCCCGTCCTCCGCGATGGTCGTCGTCAGCGGAAGTATCAATATATTTAATAAGGCAAGGTGAGGGGAGATGGGTGCGATCATCATCGGTGCAAGATAGGGAAACTCGCCGTAGCAAAGCACACCGGCAAAATACATTCCGCCGATACCGATTAACAGCATGATAACAACAAAAAGAAATCCTTTCCAAAAGTTACCCTGCCTTTGGTCATAATGTATCATTTCACGATAAGTTGTATTGTCACGTTTGCAGATTATCCATAAAATAACGATTGTAATAATATTGATTATTGACGCAAGGCACGTCCACCAATGGGTGATTTCGGTCAATTTTTTCTGGGTAATCATGCTGCAAAAAGAAAATATGGCGATAAACAACAGACACCGCACCGGTAAAACAAACCATACTTTTAAATTAGATTTCATTTCCAGCAACCTCCTTATGCTCTATACCATGGAAAAGCATCGAAACTGTGTCGGAAATAAATAAATCCCGTTCGGGTTTAGAATATAAATCATATCCTATAATTTCTTTTGCAATATTTTTGGCTAGAAAAGCCGTCTGCATAGCAGAAACAAGAAGAAATACAAGTATTTTTTTGATTTCTTCCTTCTGGTTTGTCCTGATTGCAAAAGCAAATCCCTTCTGTGTATAAACGGAATTGCTGTTGGCAGAGTAATTTTGCAGGTCGCTTACAATAGATATCTTGGCAATCGCCTGATTTTCAAAAAGAAAATCAAAAGTCTGGCTCGCCCAGGAGATCAGACGGGCTTCATCGGATAATCCGTCGGCTTTCGCGAAATCCGTCACATCGGGCGCAAAACCTGCCAGCATTTTATGGATGCTTCTTTGGATACATTCTGTAATGAGATTCTCTTTACTTTCAAAAAAGTAATTGATGGAACCTAATCCGATACCAGCCTTTTGTGCAATCAGGCGCGAGGTGATTTTCCGGGTGTCACCGTTATGTTCCTTGAGTAATTCGGTGGTGATTTCGATGATATGATCTTTGCTTTTTTTGTTATTATTCATAGTGCTTTCCTTTCTGAACAATGTTCATCAATATTATAGTGAACGTTGTTCAGAAAGTCAATGAGGTTTTTATTGAGAGCAACAGATAACGGTATGAATTTATTGTATTTTATGAAAAGACTTTGTATAATATATTTAAAGAAAAGAGGAGAATGAGATGGAAAATCAGATAGAACCCAACGTAATATGGGAATCATTAGGAATCTCCAATGATTTTATGTTTGGAAAAGTCATGCAGGATGCGGAACTGTGTAAGGAATTGCTGCAGAGAATCCTGCCGGATTTGGAGATAGACCACATAGAATATCCGGAAGCGCAGAAAAGCATCCGACCTGATGTGGATGCAAAGAGTGTCCGGCTCGATGTTTATGTGCGTGATGGGAAAGGGACTGTTTATGATATCGAGATGCAGATGGCGGATACAAAAGAGCTGCCGAAAAGAAGCAGGTACTACCAGAGTATGCTGGATTTGCAGTTGATCGATAAGGGGCAGACCTATAAGAAATTAAAAAGAAGCTACGTGATTTTTATCTGCCCGTTTGATGTCTTTGGCAGGGGAAGGCATATCTATACTTTTGAGAATATCTGCAGGGAAGATACGAGCGTCGCTTTGGAAGACGGGGCAGTGAAGATCTTCTTAAATGCAAAAGGCAGTCAGGATGATGTCAGCAGGGAGCTACAGGCATTCCTTGATTACGTAGCCGGGAAAGAGCCAGAGGATGATTTTGTACAGAAATTAGAGGAAGCGGTAAGGCAGGCAAGAAAAAACAGGGAATGGAGGCATGAGTATATGACATTATTAATGCGTGACCAAGAAAATATCGAAAAGGGCATGGAAAAAGGCAAAATATATGGAGCAATAACAATGTGTCGTGATTTGGGAGTATCTGATACTGAGACAATAAAAAAACTACAGGCAAAGTTTCATTTATCTCATGAAGAGGCAGTACAGTATTTATTAGAGTCTTCCATATAGCACCAGAAGATATATGGATATATTATTGTATTAAAGACAAAAAACTGGAAAAGTAGAAAGGGATTTTTGGATTAAATTTAATAGTGATCAAAGCGCCACACCCCGAAATCAGATGTGGCACTCCGCAAACCCTTGAAAACAGGGCATTTCCAGCCCATTTACTCGATCGTCCGGATATCATACGGTGTCGTCTGGTACACATAGAAATTCAGCCAGTTAGAATACAATAACTGTCCGGTAGACCGCCAATTGACGATCGGCGGATTCTCCGGGTTATCGTTCGGGAAATAATTCGCCGGAATCGAAGGATTCATACCTTTCTTTAAATCCCGAAAATATTCCTGCGCCAGCGTATCCGAATCATATTCCGGATGGCAGGTGATAAAGAAATGCCGGCTGTCCGTAGTCTTGACGATCGTGACCCCTGCTTCATCGGAGACTGCCATCAATTCCAGCTCCGGAACGGAGGCAATTTGTTCCTCAGTGATCCCCATAGCCCGTGACTGTGGCGCATAGAAAATATCGTCAAATCCCCGGAATAACGGGGATTTTTTCTTTATCACTTTATGCGCATAGACGCCCGACAATTTCGTCTCCATATCGTAGCGGTTTAATCCGTAGAGATAATAGAGTCCCGCATATGCGCCCCAGCAAAGGTGCAAGGTGCAGTGCACATGAGTTTTGCCCCACTCCATGATCGTACACAGCTCTTTCCAGTAAGTGACTTCCTCGAATTTTACATAGTCAAGCGGTGCGCCGGTGATAATCATACCGTCGTATTTGCGATCTTTGACCTGATCAAAAGTGGTATAGAATGATTCCAGATGGTTAGAATCTATATGCTGCGGCGTGTAGCTGGCAGTCTGCAGAAATTCCACATTGACCTGCAATGGTGTGTTAGACAGCTTGCGCAAAAGCTGTGTCTCCGTCACGACCTTGGTAGGCATCAGGTTGAGAATCAACACATTAAGCGGACGGATATCCTGATGCATCGCGCGATATTCTGTCATGACAAATATATTTTCATTTTCCAAAATGCTGGTTGCCGGTAGTGAATCAGCTATTTTAATAGGCATTGCAATTCCTCGACTTTCCCGCGTCAGAGTAGTATGTTCCTTGTTTCGACGCGCTGACCAATTACTATATAGACTAACATAAAAAAAGCTGTCTTGCAATAATTGCACATTTGTACAAAATAGGGTATAATAAAAATATTGAGTATTAATGGTTTACGGAGGGGTTCGGGTGTGGAAACAGCATATCAAAAAGTAAAAGTACATAACGAGTTGGAATGGTGTCAGGTGACGGATCTTTCGACAAAGGAGAAGATCGAGAAGATACTTTTGAAAAACAGGGTTTCTTACTTTGTCAAATGGGAGAAGCCAAAGTTCTTTTCCAATGATAAATTTGGGACATGCATCTTCTGTGTGAATCAGTTGCAGAAGGAGATCGCAGACGAGGCGATTCATGAACTGGAGGAGGAAGTGCAGGGCAGGATTAAATTTATCAACCGTAAAGTGGAGAAGACTTTTTATTGATTGATAGGATGAAAGCGGTAGATTGAGGCGGCAGGTCAAAGAGTGGGCATTGGCGAAGGTGCTGGCATCTGACCGGAATGCTGCCGGGGGAAGGCTATAGAATGACGAGTTGTGATACCTGTAGTAATTATCAGTATGATGAGGACTACGATTGTTATGTATGTATGGTAGATATGGACGAAGATGATACGGGGCGGTTTTTGAGCGGCAGCAATTTCAACTGTCCGTTCTATCAGATCGACAATGAATATCTGATCGTAAGAAAGCAGATGTAGGGGATTCCCACACCTGCTTTTTATGTGATAGGAAAAACTTATGCAAACTTCGAGTTCGCGAAGAGAAACACAATCTGCTAGGCAGAAGGCTTCTGTTTCAAATTCTTTTGCGCAGTTGACAGCATCAGCTTGATACGGTTGAGCTGGTTGACCTCGCTTGCGCCCGGATCGTAGTCGATTGCCACGATGTTTGAGGACGGGAAGCGATGGCGCAATTCTTTGATTACGCCTTTGCCTACGACGTGGTTAGGCAGGCAGCCGAAGGGCTGTGTACAAACGATATTGTTTACACCGCTGTGAATCAGTTCGACCATCTCACCGGTCAGAAACCAGCCTTCCCCGGTCTGGTTGCCGATGTTGACGATGGGTTTTGCGTAATCCACAATCCTGTAAATGCTTACAGGTGGTGTGAAATGCCTGCTCTTTTCAAATTCTTTGGCAGCGGCGCTACGCATTTCCTCAAGCGCCCATATCCCCATGCGGGAGACAAGGGAAGCTTTGTGCGAGGTGCCAAGATAGTCGGCTTTGTATATCTGATTGTAGAAGCAGTAGAGCATGAAGTCCAACAGATCGGGTACGACTGCTTCTGCGCCTTCCGATTCCAATAGTTCTACCAGATGGTTGTTGGCGGCGGGGGCGAATTTCACGAGAATCTCGCCGACAATGCCGACTTTGGGTTTGCGCAAATTTTCATGGATTGGAATCCTGTCAAAATCGCGTATGATCTGCCTGCACATTTTCTGGAAAGTGAGATAATTCATATGCTTGCGAGATACAAATTTACGGCACTTTTCCGCCCATTTTCTATGGAGTGCATTGACGGAGTCGGGTTCTTTTTCATAAGGGCGCATGCGATAGACACAGCGCATGAAAATATCCCCGAAAAGCGCACTGTATGCGGCACGCATGAGTAGTTCCGCGTTCAGGTGGAAGCCGGGGTTACTCTCGATTCCGGCAAGATTTAAGGAGATGACCGGAATCTGCGCCATGTCAGCTTTTTCGAGCGCGCGCCGGATGAATCCCACATAGTTGGTGGCGCGACATCCGCCGCCGGTCTGCGTCATGATAATTGCAACTTTATTCAGATCATATCTGCCGGAAAGAAGGGCGTCCATGATCTGTCCGACCACCATCAAGGATGGATAACATGCGTCATTATTTACATATTTTAACCCCACGTCCACGGCACGTTTATTGTCGTTGCCAAGTACTTCAAAATGATACCCGCAGGCCTCGAATCCCGCCTGTATGATCTCAAAATGGATCGGAGACATTTGCGGACAGAGTATCGTATATTTTTTCCGCATTTCTTCCGTAAAAGCTACTTTGGTGATCGCGCTGGGACGGATGGTACGCTGTTTGTTTTTCTGTTCCCTCACTTTGAGTGCCGAGAGCAGGGAGCGGATTCGTATTCTGGCAGCGCCTAAATTATTTACCTCATCGATTTTCAGGCAGGTGTAGATCTTGTCTGAACCGGAGAGGATGTCGTTTACCTGGTCGGTGGTCACGGCATCTAAGCCACAGCCGAAAGAGTTGAGCTGTATCAGGTCAAGATCATCCCGCGTTTTCACGTAACTTGCGGCAGCGTACAGCCTTGAGTGGTACATCCACTGGTCAGATACGATGAGTGGACGTTCCGGCGCGGCAAGGTGGGAGACGGAATCTTCGGTTAATACTGCGATATTGTAGGAATTGATCAGTTCCGGGATGCCGTGGTTGATCTCCGGGTCAATATGGTAGGGTCTTCCGGCGAGGACGATCCCGCGTACATGGTTTTCTTCCATGAAACGAAGTGTTTCCTCACCTTTCTTCCGCATATCCTGGCGTGCCTTGGCCAACTCATCCCATGCGTCTTTGGCGGCATCCATCACCTGGGTGACGGGCAGTTCGTGAAATTCTCTGGTGAGAGCGGAAGTGACTGTCTGTAAACTGCTGAATGCCATAAAAGGATTGCGGAACGCCACTTCGCCCCTTCCGATCTCTTCCACGTTGTTCTTAATGTTTTCCGAGTAGGAAGTGACAATCGGGCAGTTGTAGTGGTTGTTGGCATCATGAAACTCATCCCGTTCATAGAACAGCGCAGGGTAGAAGATAAAGTCTACCTTCTGATTAATAAGCCATGAAACATGTCCATGCGCGAGTTTCGCCGGATAACATTCCGATTCGCTCGGAATGGATTCGATCCCCAGTTCATAGATCTTGCGGTTAGAATTGGGTGAAAGCACGACGCGGTATCCGAGTTTCGTAAAAAACGTGAACCAGAACGGATAGTTTTCGTACATGTTGAGGACTCTTGGGATACCTACCGTGCCGCGTGGCGCCTGATCTGCGGACAGCGGTGCATAGGAGAAGAGTCTTTTCAGTTTATAGTCATAGAGATTGGGAATGCCATTCTCGTTTTTCGTCCTGCCGAGTCCGCGCTCACAGCGGTTTCCGGAAATATATTGCCGTCCACCGGTGAATTTATTGATGGTGAGCCGGCAATTGTTGGTACAACCTTTGCATTTCGCCATACTGGTCTCGAACTTAAGATTGGCAATTTGTTCGATGGTCAGCATAGAAATCTGGGAGCCGTCTTCATAGCGTTCTCTTGCGATGAGCGCCGCGCCAAAAGCGCCCATGATACCGGCAATGTCTGGTCGGACTGCCTTACAATCTGCAATCTTCTCGAAACTGCGCAATACGGCGTCATTATAGAATGTGCCGCCCTGAACGACGATGTTTTTGCCAAGCTCCGAGGCATCAGACACCTTGATTACCTTGAATAAGGCGTTCTTGATGACCGAGTAGGCGAGTCCGGCGGAGATATCGGAAACGGACGCTCCTTCTTTTTGCGCCTGTTTTACTTTGGAGTTCATAAAAACGGTACAGCGTGTGCCAAGGTCGATCGGATGCTCGGCAAACAGTGCAGTCTTGGCGAAATCTTCCACACTATAGTTTAAAGATTTGGCAAATGTCTCTATGAAAGAGCCGCACCCGGAAGAGCATGCCTCGTTGAGCTGTACGCTGTCCACGGTCTGGTTTTTGATCTTGATGCATTTCATATCCTGCCCGCCGATGTCCAGAATACAATCCACTTCCGGATCGAAAAAAGCGGCGGCGTAGTAGTGCGCCACGGTCTCCACCTCGCCGTCATCCAGCAAAAAGGCGGCTTTCATCAATGCCTCACCGTATCCGGTGGAGCAGGAGCGCACGATCTTGACGTCCCTTGGCAATAGGGCGTGGATCTCTTTTAAGGAACGGATCGCCGTCTTTAAGGGGCTGCCGTCATTGCTGCTGTAAAAAGAGTAGAGCAGGGAGCCATCCTCGCCCACCAGCGCTACCTTCGTGGTGGTGGAACCCGCGTCGATCCCAAGAAAACAGTTGCCCCGGTAAGTAGCAAGGTCCGCCGTGTTCACATGATGGGTGGAATGCCTTGTGCAGAAATCGTTGTATTCGCCCTTAGATGCAAACAGAGGCTCCATACGTTCCACTTCAAATTCCATCTTGATATCGGAAGAGAGTTTCCCCACCATTTCTTCCATCGTAAAATAAGCCTCTTCCTTGGCGTTTAATGCCGAGCCGATCGCCGCAAAAAGATGAGAATTATCCGTATCGATAATATGCTCGTCGTCCAGTTTCAGCGTGCGGATAAAAGACTGTTTTAACTCGGAAAGGAAATGCAGCGGACCGCCCAGAAACGCCACATGTCCGCGGATTGGTTTGCCGCACGCAAGCCCGCTGATCGTCTGGTTGACAACCGCCTGAAAAATAGAGGCGGACAGATCTTCTTTGGTTGCACCTTCATTGATGAGCGGCTGGATGTCGGATTTGGCGAACACGCCGCACCTTGCCGCGATTGTATAGAGTGAATGGTATTTTTTGGCATACTCATTAAGCCCTGCGGCATCGGTCTGCAGCAGAGAAGCCATCTGGTCGATAAAGGAACCCGTACCACCGGCACAGATACCGTTCATACGCTGCTCGACATTACCACCCTCGAAATAGATGATCTTCGCATCCTCGCCGCCAAGCTCGATTGCTACATCCGTAACTGGTGCAAGGGTCTGTAAAGATGTAGAGACCGCGATCACTTCCTGCACGAAAGGGATCTGTAAATGGTTAGCTAGTGTCAGGCCGCCGGAACCGGTGATCATCGGGTGTACGGTTATATTTCCGAGCTTGTCATAGGATTTCTTAAGTAAGTCGGAAAGAGTCTCTCTTATGTTTGCAAAGTGTCTTTGATAGTCGGAAAAGAGTATCTGATGTTTCGGATCGAGAATCGCGATCTTTACAGTTGTAGAACCGATGTCAATACCAAGGGTATACTGTATCTGACTCATTTCGTGTATCACTCTCCTTCATTCAATGTGTCTGAATTTACTTCTCTGACAGACGTTGTCATTATACGACACGGTTTTGCAAAATGCAATCGGCTAATTGTTGGTAATGTGTTAAGATTTTAAAAATTTTAAAAAGATTTAAAATGCATTTATTAAATTTTTATGACATATGTATTTTTGGAATCAGCGGCGTTTACTTTTAAAAAAAGGAATGTTAAAATGTATTCAGTTTGAAATCCGAAAATACATTGTAAGAAAGAGGAGAATGTAAAATGAGTCCTTTTGAACGGAAGTTTGGCAAATATGCGATTAAGAATCTGTCTTTCGTGCTGATTCTGTGTTACGCAGTGGGTTATCTGCTTCAAATGATCGATCGGAGCGGCACGCTGATTCTTTATCTGACGCTTGACCCTTATGCGATCCTGCACGGGCAGGTGTGGCGGTTAGTGACATGGATTATGATCCCACCGTCGAGCAGCAATATATTTTTTACGCTGATTATGCTGTACTTCTACTGTTCGATCGGCACGACGCTTGAGCGGACATGGGGGACGTACCGTTACAATGTGTATCTGTTCCAGGGAATGCTTTTTACGATTTTGGGAAGTTTCCTGTTGATGGGGTATCACTATCTTTTCCATGCGGACAGTGTTGCGGCATACGGCGCAGAGAACTTTTTTTTGATTAGTTCGCTGTATTTCAGCACTTACTATATTAATATGTCAATCTTTCTTGCTTTCGCGGCGACGTTTCCGGATGTGCAAGTGCTGCTTATGTTCATCATTCCGATCAAGGTCAAGTGGCTGGGAGTAATCTATGCGGTTATGCTCTTGTTTAACTTTTTCCAGACGGGTGTGGATGGTAAGTTTGCGATTGCAGCGTCACTGTTTAATTTTGTCGTGTTCTTCTTTACGTCACGCAACATGATGCATCTGAATCCGAAGCAGATTCACAGGAGACAGGAGTTTAAACGGGATGTGCGAAGGAATACTGGAATTACGAAGCACAAATGCGCGATCTGCGGCAGGACGGAAGTGGACAGTCCGAATCTGCAGTTTCGGTTCTGCTCTAAGTGCGATGGGAATTATGAGTATTGCGAAGAGCATCTTTATACGCATACGCACATAAAAAATTCACAGTAAGGAATAGAATCTATGGAACGGGAAGTTTTGTTTGGGAAGACGTTGGAGCGGGTGAAGAAGACCGCCAAGGAGCAGGGCAACTGCATTTCTAAGGAGCAGGTGGAGGAGGCGTTTGCGCCGCTTGGGCTGAGTGCAGAGCAGATGGAGATGGTCTATGGGTATCTGCACCAGAATAAGATTGGTATCGGGGAGCCGGTGGACTTAGACGAATATCTGGTGGATGTGGAGAAGGATTATCTAGATACCTATCTTGAGGAGCTTAAGGCGCTGCCGGCAGTATCGTCGGGGGAGCGGGAAGCGGTTACATTGTCTGCTATGGCGGGGGATACGGGTGCACAAGGCAGGCTTGTGGAAATCTACTTGCCGGAGGTAGTAGAAATTGCCAAACTTTATGCAGGGCAGGGCGTGTATCTGGAAGATTTAGTTGGGGAAGGGAATGTCGCGCTGGCGCTGGGTGTCACCATGCTGGGTGCACTGGAACATGCGGCCGAGGCACAGGGAATGCTTGGCAAGATGATTATGGATGCCATGGAAGAATATATTACGGAGAATGCCGAGGAAGCCAAGAAAGATAAAAAGATCGTGGAGAAGGTCAACAAGGTGGCGGATGCCGCGAGGGAGCTTGCCGAAGACCTTCACCGTAAAGTGACAGTGGAAGAAGTCATGGAAGAGTCGGGGCTTGGCAGGAAAGCGATCGAGGATGCTGTTCGTATGAGCGGCGGCAAGATCGAGGATTTGGAGAGTGAGGCATAGGCGGGACAGTGGATTATCAGGAGAATGATTTCAAATATTTTATACAGGATACGAGTTCTATTTATCTGGGTGCGAAATACAGTTACACAGAGCTTATGGAACATGAGATGATCACTTTTAAATACAAATGCATTGTGGAGCATTATATTTTGAAAGACACCGATCCGGAAACGACATTGGAAAGCCAGCTATACTATATGACTCCGGATCAGTTTTCTTATAAGGTGTATACAAGGCTTAAGGCGAAAGTAAAAGTCAGTATGCTCATGCGGAAGAAGAATCTTTTCGGTAAAGAGAAGACGGTGTATGCAAGCAGGGTGATGACTCTGGAAGATCTGGTGCAGATGAATCTTGCCAGGAAGAAACAGTGCGGCATGATTGTGCAGGAGCTTATTTTGTCGAAACTGGCGATCATGGCATTTAACGTATGATTGGCGGCAATCGGGCGAACGGTGTTGAATTGCGCGATAAATAACATTGTTTAATCCGAGAATCGACTTGCTTATCGCAATATTATCTGCTAAACTGACATTGTTGGACAGGAACGGTGGCGAACTGACAACACAATCTTTTTGAAATATATTTTAACTTTTCTAAAATATATTTAATGTAAAATTCCCTTTTTACATTGGATGGGCAGAGATAAGTCGACAATCTCTGCCTATTCTTTTTGCTAAGTTTCAGAAACGGTGGTATACTATATTTTAAATCGGTAAATGAGCAGGAAAGGAGTTATCAATGCAGATTGAACAGTTACAGGCTTATACATTATTGGAGAAGAGAGAGATTAGGGAACTAAATTCAGTCAGTTACCTTTTAAAACATAATAAGACAGGGGCGAGGGTGGCGCTATTGTCCAACGATGATGACAATAAGGTATTTTACATCGGATTCCGTACACCGCCCAAGGACAGCACGGGCGCTGCCCATATCGTGGAGCACACCGTGCTCTGCGGTTCCGACAAATTTCCGGTCAAAGATCCTTTTATCGAACTTGCGAAAGGTTCTCTGAATACTTTTTTGAATGCCATGACTTATCCGGACAAGACCGTATATCCCGTTGCAAGCTGCAATGACAAGGATTTCCAGAATCTGATGGATGTCTATCTGGATGCGGTCTTCCATCCGAATATCTACCATGAGGAGAAGATTTTTAGACAGGAGGGCTGGCATTATGAGATGGAGGATGCCGAGGATGCGCTTACAATCAACGGCGTGGTCTACAGCGAGATGAAAGGGGCATATTCTTCGCCGGACGACGTGCTCTGGCGGGAAATCATGAACTCGCTCTATCCTCACACGGCATATTCCGCGGAGTCGGGCGGCGATCCGGATGTGATTCCCAGCCTTACCTATGAAGAGTTTCTCGCTTTCCATAAGAAATATTATCATCCGTCAAACAGTTATATCTATCTGTATGGAGATATGGATATGGCGGAGAAATTGCAGTATATCGACGAGGAGTATCTTTCCAAGTACGACGCGCTCGAAGTGGATTCTCGCCTTGCGACCGAGCCGGCGTTTCAGGAGACGCGAACGGTGGAGCGGGATTATCCGATCATGGAGAGCGAGTCGGAGAAGGATAATACTTATCTGGCATATAATATTTCGCTGGGAGAGAAACTCGACCGGAAAACCTGTTATGGTATTTCGTCGCTTGTGGATGTGCTCTGCCTTATTCCGGGTGCGCCGGTCAAACAGGCACTTCTCGATGCTGGGATCGGTACGGATTTAAACTGTGCATACGATACGGGAGTCAAACAGCCTTATTTCTCCATGGTGGCGAAGAATGCCAACGCCGACCAGAAGGAGGAGTTTGTGCGCATTGTAGAGGAGACTCTGGCGAAACTGTCTAAGGAAGGATTAGACAAAAAGGCGGTGAAAGCGAACTTAAACAGCAATGAATTTAAATATAGGGAGGCGGACTTTGGCTCTTATCCGAAGGGGCTTATGTACGGACTGCAGATGCTTGAGACATGGCTTTATGACGATTCCGAACCGTTTACGAACGTGGAACTTCTGGATACTTACCAGGAATTAAAACAGGCAGTGGAAACTTCGTACTTTGAAGATCTGATTCGGGATTATCTTGTGAACAATACCCATAAGAGCGTCGTGGTCGTGAAGCCGGTCAAGGGGCTGACAGGGAGAAAAGAGAAGCGGTTAGCGGACGAGCTGGCGGCGAAGAAAGCCTCCATGGGAATGGAAGAGATCGAGCGGATCGTCCGGGAGACGGCAGAGTTGAAGGCATACCAGGAGGAACCGAGCAGCAGGGAGGCTTTGGAGAGGATACCGCTTTTGTCTAGGGCGGACATGAAGAAGGAAGCCGCTCCATATTATAATGAAGAGAAAAAGGTAGGCGATACGGTACTTTTGTATCATGATGTTTTTACCAACGGGATCGGATATCTGCGTTTCCTGTTTGATCTAAAGCAGGTGCCGGAAGAACTGTTCCCTTACGTTGGGATTTTGAAGACGATCCTCGGACTGGTAAGCACGGAAAATTACAGTTACAGTGAGTTATATAATGAGATTAATCTGCTGACAGGCGGTATCGCCCCGGCGGTCAACACCTATACGGATGCGAGGGATTTATCGAAATATACGGCGACGCTTGATTTGAAAGTCAAGGTACTGTATGAGAATTTACCGCAGGCGTTTGAACTGGCGAAGGAAATATTGGCGCGCTCCGATTACACCGACGCGAAACGTCTCTATGAGCTGGTGGCGGAGGCGCGCTCCTGTAAGCAGGCGGATATGATGTCGGCGGGACATACCCTGGCGGCGGGCAGGGCGTTATCTTACCTGTCCAAACCTGCCATGGTGTTAGAGCATATCAACGGCATTCCTTTTTATCAGCTTATGGAAGACTTTGAGAATCATTTTGAGGAGAAAAAGGATGAACTGATTCGGAATCTGCAGAGTGCCATACGCTATATTTTCCGTCCGGAGAATCTTCTGGTGGATTACACTGCCGAAAAAGAAGGACTGGATGGGCTGGAAGAATTGATTGAAGATTTGAAGGACAGCCTGTATACTGATCCCATCAAGGGGGAGGGGTATGACCCGAAGCCGGTCAAAAAGAACGAAGGGTTTATGACTTCTGCACAGATACAATATGTGTGCCGTGCGGGAAATTACGAGGCGAAGGGGCTTTCTTACAACGGCGCGCTCAAGGTGCTGCGCGTACTGCTCGGATACGATTATCTCTGGACACAGGTGCGCGTGAAAGGCGGCGCATACGGCTGTATGTGCAGTTTCGGAAGGTCGGGCGAGAGCTACTTCGTTTCTTACCGAGACCCGAATCTGCAAAATACGATCGATGTCTATGAGAAGGCGGCGGATTATATCGCGCATTTTGAGGCAGATGAGAGGACAATGACACAGTACATCATCGGTGCGGTCAGCGAGATGGATATGCCGATGACGCCTGCCATGAAAGGGACATACTCGCTCACCGGTTATATGACGCATTATCCTTTCGAGAAAGTACAACAGAACCGGGATGAACTCCTGGCGGCAGATGCGGATACGATCCGGGGGCTGTCGGAGTATATCCGTGCTTTTATGGATGAAAACTGTCTGTGCGTGGTGGGAAATGAGGAGAATATCAAGGAAAACAGCCAGCTGTTTGAGAATACGGAATATCTGTTCCATTAAATTTATGCAACCTTTTTCCTTGGTGAAAGGTATTATGAGTGAGAGCAGCCAAGGGAAAGCCGCCTGCAAAGGCGGCATGGTCTTAAGATATGGAGGAGGAACGGTATGAAAAAGAGACAGATGGTGCAAGGATTACTTGCGGCGGGTGCGCTGGCGGCAGCGCTTACCGGCTGCGGCAGCAGTGCAGGTTATAGCGGGTCGGCTTCGACTACCTATGAAGCTGCAGCTGACACGGCGGCGCATGACGGTGGGAACTATTCTTTCAATAGTGCGGATGCGCCTGCCGAGGTGGCGGAAGAAGTGGTGGCGGAGGACTATGAGTACGCAGATGCGGGGGAAGGCGGAAATGTAGCGAAAGAAACGCAGGATGCCCTCGCAGGCAGGAAGTTAATCAAGAACGTGAACCTGAATGTGGAGACGGAACAGTTTGACGTGCTTGTCCCACATCTGGAGCAGAGGGTCACAGCGTTTGGCGGTTACATAGAAGATATGTCGAGCTACAGCAGGAATGACAATTATTCCTCGGATTATGTCGGTACGAAATATCTGCGTTACGCCAGCATGACGGTACGTATCCCGAAAGAAAACCTTGATGCTTTTCTGGAAGAAGTCGGGGAGCAGTCCAACATTGTGAGCCGTTCGGAGAGCGTGACGGACGTGACATTGCAGTATGTGGATCTGGAGAGCCACAAGAAAGCGCTCCATGCAGAACAGGACAGGCTGATTGAACTGTTAGGGCAGGCGGAAACCGTGGAAGATATCATCACGATAGAGGGAAGATTGTCGGAAGTGCGCTACCAGCTTGAGAGCATGGAATCACAGCTTCGTACCTTTGATAACAAGATCGATTATAGCACGGTGTATTTGTCAATCGACGAGGTGGAGCGCTATACGCCCAACGAGGAAGTGACTACCAGTGAGCGGATCAAGAATGGATTTCTGGACAGTATGAAGGGTGTCGGACGGGGCATCAGCAACTTTGCGATCTGGTTTGTCGTGAATCTGCCGTATCTGGTTGTGTGGGCGGTTGTTATCGTCCTTATTCTGCTGGCCGTAAGGCTGATCGGCAAAGCGGCGGCAAAGCGCAGAGCAAAGAAGGCAGCTAAACGGGCGAAGGAAAATCCATATCCTGGGCAGAACCCTTACCAGATGCAGAAGTCTTACCAAGCGCAGAACCCGTATCCGCTGCAGGAGAACGACGCAGTAGAGCAGCAGGGCAGCGCGGATGCGATAGCGCAGGCGAGCGACAGGCAGAATGGGGAACAGAAATAGCTACAGCATATAAGAATAGGACTGTCTGGGCGCAAAGGAAGGAAGCATGAGAGGATATTTATGGAGAACAAACAGTTTAAATCGGGGTTTGCCACGCTGATTGGCAGACCCAATGTGGGCAAATCCACACTGATGAATGCGCTGATTGGACAGAAGATTGCCATCACGTCCAACCGGCCGCAGACGACAAGAAACCGTATCCAGACGGTGTATACTTCTGAGGAGGGGCAGATCGTATTCCTCGATACGCCGGGGATTCATAAGGCGAAGAATAAACTGGGGAATTATATGGTCAATGTGGCAGAGCGCACGATGTCCGAGGTGGATGTGATCCTGTGGCTGGTAGAGCCGTCGGATTATATCGGTGCGGGAGAACGGCATATTCTTGAGCAGTTGAAGAAGACGAATACGCCAATTATACTCATTATCAACAAGATTGATACGGTTAAGAAAGAGTTGATACTGACTTATATCGATGCATACAGAAAACAACTAGATTTCGCGGAGATCGTTCCTGTATCGGCACTGAAACAGGATGGCCTTGATGTGCTTCTTGCGTGCATCATGAAGTACCTGCCATACGGTGCGCCTTTTTATGACGAGGACACGGTGACAGACCAGCCGATGCGCCAGATCGTGGCGGAACTGATTCGGGAGAAGGCGCTTAAATGTCTGGAAGAAGAAGTTCCCCATGGCATTGCCGTCACCATCGAGATGATGAAATTTAAGAAGCACATTGTGGATATCGAGGCAACGATCGTCTGCGAGAAAGATTCCCATAAAGGGATTATTATCGGCAAACAGGGCAGTATGCTCAAGAAGATCGGCTCGATGGCAAGACCGGATATTGAAGAGCTGGTGGAATGCCAGGTTAATCTGAAACTCTGGGTCAAGGTTAAGAAGGACTGGCGGGACAGTGATTATCTCTTGAAAAATTTCGGCTATAATCCGAAGGAAGCGGAATAGAAAAAGACAAATCTGCGAACCCTAAACACTAGTTGATGAGAGAGGATCAGGGGCGTAAGATGAATGAGATAAATTACTGGGAAAGATTTATGGCTACCGGAAAAATCAATGATTTTCTGGCATACAGAAATGCAGAGGAAGATACGCAGGAAGGCATCTGCGAGGGTAAAGAGGAGTTGGGAGAGCATTCTCATGCAGGAGTATCTACAGATTACGGGAATGATTTTAAAGGCTGAACCAATCGGTGAATATGATAAAAGAATCGTGATGTTGACAAGGGAGAAGGGGAAGATTTCAGCGTTTGCAAGAGGCGCGCGCAAGCAGGGCAGCAGGCTGCTTGCGGCTACAGACCCCTTCTCTTTTGGAGAGTTTAAGGTGTATGCCGGAAGGAGTTCCTACAGCGTCACGGAGGCGGCGATATCGAATTATTTTGAAGGGCTGCGGGAAGATTTTGAGGGCGCATATTACGGGATGTATTTTCTGGAACTGGCAGATTACTATACCAGAGAGAACAATGACGAGAAAGAAATGCTAAAGCTTCTCTACCAGTCGCTTCGGGCATTGATGCACGAGGGACTTTCCGATCGTCTGATACGTTACATATTTGAGCTGAAAGCGATGGTATTAAACGGAGAATTTCCGGGAATGCCTGCGGAGGGTGACTGGGATATGTCCACGGAATATGCGGTTTCCTATATCACCCATTCGAGCATTGAGAAGCTGTATACTTTCACCGTAACGCCCAAGGTACTTGGGGAACTTAAGGAGATCGCGGATGATTATCGCAGGCGATATCTGGATAGAACGTTTAAAAGTCTTGAAATTGTGGATAATCTTTAATATAATGTAAGGCAGTATGTTGACGGTTTTCGATTAACCAGAGAGGAAAGCTTATGCGAAAATGGAAGACGATTCTGTTAATTCTGGCGATAACCTGCGTGAGTGCGGGCTGCGGACAAGATAAGACGCCGCAGGTCAGTTCTGTTTCGATCGGTAAGGACGGAACGATCGCACACCAGATTGTAGGCGGTTTTGAGCAGAATTATGACATGAATGAAATTGAACAGTTAGCGTCGCAGAGAGTGGCGGAATATTGCGCTGACAACGGTGCGGACAGTGTGACGCTCGAATCGGTTGACAAGACGGATGACAAGGTTGTGATCAAACTCGGCTATGCCACGGATCAGGATTATAACGATTTCAATCACAGGGAAATGTTTGTCGGTACGGTGGCGGAGGCGAATGAGCAGGGATATGATCTGGAGAGCGTCGCTTTTGTGTCGGCGGATAATAAACCGATGGAGATCGGCTATATAGAAGACCATGAGAAGACGCAGATCGTGATCATAGGGACGAAGCCGACGGAAGATCTTGCCGTGGATATATATGGAAAAGTCCTCTATATCAACCAGAGTGCGACGAGTGATCTGGATGTATCCTTTGTCGGCAAAAAGGGTGTTCTTATCACGCACCCGTCGGTTGAGGACGGCGCGAACGAAAGCGTATTATCTTATATTATATTCGAATGACCGTCTTATGCTGTAACATAGAATGAAATGTATGAAATAATGTAAGAGATAACAACCTGCGGCTTGTGCTGCGGGAGAGGATAGAAAGGGCATATATTTATGGAAAAGACAATGGACAAAATAGTAGCTTTGGCGAAAGCGAGAGGGTTTGTGTATCCCGGTTCAGAGATCTACGGTGGATTGGCGAATACATGGGATTACGGCAATCTGGGTGTGGAATTAAAGAATAATGTGAAAAAAGCATGGTGGCAGAAGTTTATCATGGAGAATCCTTACAATGTGGGTGTTGACTGCGCCATCCTAATGAATCCGCAGACGTGGGTGGCATCCGGGCATCTGGGCGGTTTTTCTGACCCGCTGATGGACTGTAAAGAATGTCATGAAAGATTCCGCGCCGACAAGCTGATCGAAGATTATGCGGCGGACAACGGTATCACCTTCGAGGAGTCTGTGGACGGGTGGAGCCAGCAGCAGATGAAAGATTTTATTGAGGAGAAGAAGATTCCCTGCCCTACATGCGGCAAACACAATTTTACAGATATCAGACAATTTAATCTGATGTTCAAGACGTTTCAGGGCGTCACCGAGGATGCGAAGAATACGGTATATTTAAGACCAGAAACGGCGCAGGGTATTTTCGTCAATTTTAAGAATGTGCAGAGGACATCCCGCAAGAAGATCCCGTTCGGAATCGGACAGATCGGCAAATCTTTCCGCAATGAGATCACGCCGGGCAATTTTACATTCCGCACGAGGGAGTTTGAACAGATGGAGCTGGAATTTTTCTGCGAACCCGGCACGGATTTGGAGTGGTTTCAGTATTGGAGAGGATTCTGCCGCGACTGGCTGATCTCTTTAGGAATCAAGGAGGAGGAGATGCGTCTGCGCGACCATGACCCGGCGGAACTTGCCTTCTATTCCAAGGGAACGACGGATATCGAATTCTTATTCCCTTTCGGCTGGGGCGAATTGTGGGGAATCGCTGACAGGACGGACTACGACCTGACGCAGCATCAGAATACGTCCGGCGAGGATATGTCTTACTTCGACGATACGAAGAATGAGAAGTATGTGCCTTATGTGATTGAGCCATCCCTCGGCGCAGACCGTGTGGTGCTGGCTTTCCTATGTGCGGCTTATGACGAAGAAGAGATCGGCGAGGGGGATATGCGTACCGTGCTGCATTTCCATCCGGCGATTGCGCCCGTCAAGATC
>JAMPGN010000090.1 GCA_023663915.1 Eubacterium sp.
CATATACTGCTTCCAGCCTGTATTTCCTCTCTTTCAGTATTTTTTCATCATCCATACGGACTTCCATTTTTATCATGTTATGAACCCCTTTCTTCCTGTGCTTTCTTTTTTTACCTCCTGTCAAGCGCTTCCCTGACCTCTTCTTTCGTCATCTCGCTGCGCTTTTCTTTTTCTATCATTCCCATCATTTCCAGTGTAGGCGTCAACCCGTCTACCTTCAACATACCGATAGCATAATCCCATACTTTATCACTTCTGACCAGCATATAAACTTTCCCTTTCTTGATGGTAGCTACAGTATAGCACAGCACATTCTAAATAACCATTAGAAATTATTCTTATGTCTTTTTCCATATTTTCATTTTGCGGATACGCCGTCTGGCGAGATGTCCCCTCTGATTCCCTCCTGCTCCACCGCCCGGAAGGGCAGAATCTCTTATACCTATAAAAACATGGAACTGCGGATGTTTTCCTTGCCGGGATCGCCAGCCAGCTTATCGTGATTGTTGCACATCGGATGCACTGTCCAGAATATATACGAAACCTGAAACCTTTCATCGCCTGAAAAGTACTCGGTTGTCATAGTTCTTTGGCAGGCTTATAAAAGTACGTCCAAAATCTGATATTCTATGTCAATTCAGAACTAATTCTGAATAATGGCTTATTTTTCTCTCTCTTATATGAATAAGGCTATCACATCAAATCATTTAACAATTGCCTGCTAACAATCCCTCAAAATATTCCCTGCACCGCACCAGTGATTTACGGTAATCACCATCGTCATCCACGCGAAATTCCACCGTAACATACCCTTCATATCCACTGTCCTTCACAAGCCGGCACACGTTTGCAAAATCAATCATTCCCGTACCCGAAGGCGCAGATGTCATTGCCCTGCCATCCGTCGCATATTCTGCCATCATCGCGCCTGCCGGAGCCTCCTGCATATCCTTCATGTGGATATAGCCGACCCTGTCCCGGAAAGCCTCATAATATTCTGCCGGATCTTCATCCACCAGAATGACGTTCCCGCTGTCATACACAAGCCTAAGATCCGGTACGGCATCCAGCACTTCCCGCACCTCTTTCTGTGTGCAGAAATGCAGTTTTAAGTCCGGCGTATCCTCTACAACCGTTGTAATCCCTTTCTGTTTCGCATAAGAGACGATCGGCCCAAAATGTTCTGCAAGGCGTTCCCGGATCTGCTCTGGGGATAACTCTTCGATCCCCGAATGTGCCTGTGGGACAAGCATCAGCGTCGTTGTCCCGAAATGCTCCGCAATGTCTGCAGCCTTCTTCCCCGCCTCAACCCTCGCCTCAAAACCTTCCTCATCCGGCAGTGCATAGGCGTCAAAATGGATATAGCTGCTGACTGCCAGATGGTATTTCCCCAGAATCCTGTCGATTCCTTCCGTACCGAGTAGCTGTACCTCCATGTCGGTAATATCCACCGCCGTATAACCACTTTCTGATACGATTTCCATCATCTCCTCATAGGTTTCCACAAATTCATCCATATCGCCCGTGATCTTTACCTTATAGAACATCTGGAAAAACATCGTCATGGTCATTACACTTATTTTCCGCATCTTCTTCACTCCTCCTTCCCCGTATACCAATCCGACTGCAGATTCAGATACCGGCATTCCTCTTCGGTCAGATTCAGATGCAGCGCTTCGATGTTCTGCTTCATCCGTTTGGGGGATGATGTACTGACTACAGCGAACGTGTTAAGCGGCTGCCCATAGATCCATGCCATAGCGATCTGTGCGACAGAGCACTGTTTCCGCTCCGCTAGTTCTTCACAGCGACGCAGGCGTTCAAAATTCTCCTCGCACGCATATCCTTTCATTGCCACGCTGTCTAATATCTCCGCCGCCGATTCCGTGTCATCGCCTTTCACCCTGCCGGAAAACAGGCCGCGTCCAAGGCTGGAATACGCGATGACCGGCATCTGTGTATCCGCATACCACTGTCTCGCCTCTTCATTGTCCGGACCTGAGATCGTTATGCACCCGCCGCCCCACGGATCATTGACCTGCTCGGCAAGTCCAAAATTCGGACTGGATACGCTGAAAGGAATCAGATTATGCTGCTCGGCATATTCATTTGCCTCCGCAATCCGCTGATGCGTCCAGTTGGAGCCGCCAAATGCTCTTATCTTTCCTTCCTCATGCATGGCATTGAAGATTTCCACGATCTCCCCTGCCGGCACATCCGGATCGTCGCGGTGGAGAAGATAGATATCAATGTAGTCTGTTCCTAACGCCTGCGAGGATCTTTCAAAATCTTTGCGTATATCCCTATCATTGATGCGCTTCTTTCCAAACATGCTCGGATGCCCGCATTTGGACAGCAGGACAACCTTGTCGCGCATACCTTTCTCTTCCAGCCACTTTCCGACAGATTTCTCTGCCCCCATATATCCCCTTGCCATATCGAACGTGTTTACGCCCAACGCATACATGGCATCCAATAACTCTCCGCCATCCTGCCCCAGCATAAAGGGCGGCATTGCCGTGCCATATAAAATGCGTGATACCGGTTTCTGGACATAAGGAATATCCATATATTTCATTTTTGTTTCCATAAGCGTTCCTCCTTCTCTGTATTTTCATTGTAAGGAGTTTTCCGATCCGAAAATAGAGCAATACGTTTTAAAAACTGTAAAATCGTTTTGCCAAGTTCAATTTTATGTTATACTGTACGCGTAAGCAATGAGCACTGCGGCTGAAATTGAAAGAACATTAACGGAGAACTCCATGAACACAATCAGTCTGATTTTAAACAACCAACCCTTAAAAGAGCTGATGCGGGATTTTTACATACTGACGGGAATCAAAATCGTCATTTTTGACAGTGAATATCAAGAGATTCTCTCCTATCCCGATTCCCACTGCAGTTTCTGTTCATTGATGCACAGTACAGAAGCCACCCGGAAGAAGTGCATAAGAAGCAATGAGAATTCTTTTCAAAAGTGCAAAAAAACAGCACGGCTGGAAGTTTACCACTGCCACGCCGGGCTTTTGGAAGCCACTGCGCCCTTAATCGATAACGGTATTGTAATCGGATACATCATGTTCGGACAGATTTCGGATCTGGAAAGCGGCGTAGAAACAGAAAAACATTTAAAATCAGTAATGACAGCATACGGTTTATCCGTCCCCGACGGCATGGATATGAGCCATCAGATCACCAGAAAAAATCCCGAACAGATTCTTGCCGCTGCTAAAATTCTGGAAGCCTGTACGTTCTATGTCCTGTTGAAAGACATGATCTCCCTGCACCGCCAGAATTTCATGAAAAACCTCAATGCATTCCTGATGGAACACCTATCCGAAGATCTGTCCATCGAACGTCTGATGAAAGAATTTCATGTCAGCCGGAACAAGCTGTATGAATCCACTGCGACTTATCTTGGCACCGGAATTGCTGAACATATAAAATCTCTCCGCATCGATGAGGCAAAGAGACTTCTGAAAGAAACCGACCTGAAAATCATGCAGATTTCCGATATGGTAGGGTTTACGGACTATAACTATTTCTGCCGGGTTTTCAAGGCAGAAACCGGAACGCCGGCAAAGCAGTACCGGAAACTTCACCGGCAGGATTGCGTATAGTGCTCCGGTTTGCTGCGCAGCCTGGTATGATAAAGCAGTCATATCTGCGTGCTGGATATGCCAGTTATTACGGCATCCAGCTTCTCATCATCCCACTGCTGCCTCTCACTCTCAGCTTCCTCATCCGTCAAAAAAGCTTCCGGCTGATAATTGACCGCCGCATTCCAGACAATCCACTCGTCATACCCCGCATCATATGCGCCCTTAATCTGTGCGCGTATCTGTTCTTTGCCATAACGGATATGTCCGGATACCCAGCTTGCAGTAAACCCTTGAATCCACAGCCGCACATGGGCGCGGTTCTTCTCTGGTATGCCCTTTAACTCCTGCACAGAAGACAATGCCGCCGCATAGATCGTGTTGTATGGTTCCGCGTCGGGTATCGATATTCCATAAGAACCGCTATAATAATGGGACGGATACACCATCGGACAAATATAATCCAGATGCCGCGCCATCTGCACATAATCCTGCCCCACAATCGCCTGATCTGTCTCATTGTCGATCACCGTACCGAACACGTCTGCCGCCACATAGATTCCCTCCGGCGCGAGTTTCTCATACATATACTCCGTAAATTCCGTGATAATCTCTATCTTATCGACATGTTCCGACTCCTCACCGTAGTCTACTTCCTCTTCCTTGATATCCGTGGAAAAGCGGATATAATCAAACTGCACTTCATCAAAGCCCGCCTCGCCCGCCTGCAAAGCGATTTCCGCCAGATAATCCCATACTTCCCGTTCATAAGGATTGACCCACGCTAACCCGCTCTTATCCCGGAAAATTGCGCCATCTTTCGTATGAACCGCCCACTCCGGTTTCTGCTCCGCCAGATATGGATCTCGAAAAGACACGATCCGCGCAATCAGATAAATATCTTTCTCCTTACATTTGGAAACTAATTCGTCGATATCTTTGATGTAATTGACTCCCGCGTCTATCTCCGCCACCTGTTCTGACTGCATATCGTAGGTCACTCTGCCCTCATCGTTTTTGATATCGATGACCATGGCGTTTAGCTCCGTCTGATCTAGCAGATCAATGAGCGTGTCCATCTTGGCAGTCCCCGCCACCGGGCCGCTGACGTAGATTCCCTTTACTTTCACGGGATCTCTGCGAGCAATGGTTGTTTCCGTATCCTGCCCCTCACCGCCCGTTTCATTCGTCCCCATCGTATCTACCGCAACCCCTTCTATCCCTGCCGCGCCCGTCTTATCTGTCACAACATCTTCTATCCCTGTTTCACCCGTCGCATCCGCCACAGCATCTTCCGTCCCTATCGCACCCATCTCATTCGCCACAGCATCTTCCGTCACAGCTGCACTTGCCGCACTCGCCACATCCTCCTTTGCATCTCCTGTCTCTCCCCAGATGTCTGCAGCACTTATGGTTATCGCATTAGCATTCTCCTCTCCCGTCTCCATCACGGCTTCTGACACCGTCTCCTGCACATCACCACACCCGCTGACTGCACTGCTTGCCACCACCAACGCCAGTAGCGCACACACAACTTTCTTACTATAAAAACATCCGTCCAGAAAATACTTTTTCATATCCTCATATGTACCTCTCAATATCCATAGATATCATAAATTTCCGGCATATAAACTCCCGGCTCTTTGTATACAATCAAAGGCTTCTCCACCGTCATGCGCGGTCTGCCACCTCTGTTTGCCTCGATCAATACCATATTTGGCTCCTTATCCACAAAGGGATACACCAACTGCATTCGTTTCGGCTCTAACTTATAATCATGCAAGAGCACCATGATCTCCGCCAGCCGAAAAGGTCTGTGAACCATGTAGAAATTTCCACCCGGTTTCAACAGCTTCGCCGTCTGTGCCACAACATCCTCCAACGTACAAAGAATCTCATGGCGCGCAATCGCCTTGGCATCATTCGGATTGATAAGGCCGTGTTTATCCGTCATATAGGGCGGATTGCATGTGATAACGTCAAAAGAAGCAGCGTCAAACAAACTCCCTGCCTCTTTCATATCCCCTGTCACTATATCGATCTTCTCATCCAATCCATTCAAGCGCACACTGCGTCTTGCCATATCCGCACTGTCTTCCTGAATTTCCAGACCCGTCAAATGTTCTGCCTCTGTCTTAGCTTCCAAAAGAATCGGGATAATCCCCGTGCCTGTCCCCAAGTCCAGCACGCGTGCACCGCTTTTCACTCTGGCGTAGCCGGACAAAAGTACCGCGTCCATCCCGAAACAAAACCGCCCGGTGTCCTGAATAATACGATATCCGTTACGCTCTAAATCGTCAATTCTTTCATTCTCTTTTAGAAAAACACCGTTTGCCGATTTCATATTCGATTCCTTACGCCGTTCTGATGCTATCGCATTCCAATTGATATAATCCCATCCTAATTCTCATCTAACTTGGATTTTGCGGAATCTTGTTTCTCCAATTTCTCTAATTCTTTTAGTTCCGCCTCGCTGACATCCATCTTGCGGTTTTTATTGTGTTTTCTCTTGAAGCGCAACTGCTCCACTTTATATTCCTGAATCTCTTTCTCGTCGTCCACATCCACAACCACTTTGACAAGCTGGCGGAGCACATTCACGCTGTGCACCTCGCCTTTAAGCCCATCGTCCGTCGTCACAAAATCACCCACATTCGGAAGCCTTCTGTTTAACTCCTCGTAAGTCTCTTCCTCATTCTTAAGACAGCACATAAGCCTGCCGCAGACCCCCGATATTTTCGTCGGATTTAAGGATAAATTCTGCTCTTTCGCCATCTTGATTGATACCGGAGCGAACTCAGACAAATGCGTATGACAGCACAATGGTCTTCCACAGATGCCGATGCCACCCAAAATTTTTGTCTCATCCCTGACACCGATCTGCCGAAGCTCAATCCTCGTCTTAAAAACAGAAGCGAGATCCTTTACCAGTTCACGGAAGTCAATACGACCGTCCGCCGTAAAATAAAACAGTACTTTATTATTATCAAATGTATACTCTGCATCGATCAGTTTCATCTGCAGACCATGTTTCCGAATTTTTTCCAGACAAATCTTAAAAGCATCTTTCTCGCGCAGTTTATTGGATGCCTCCTGTTCGTCGTCCTTCGGTGTTGCCACACGCAGTACCGCCTTGAGCGGCTGGACTACCTTATCATCATCCTCCTCTTTCGGATCACCCACTACCGTGCCGTATTCGATTCCGCGAGCCGTCTCCACAATGACGTGGTCGTTTTTCTTGATATCCAGCTTTCCTGGATCGAAATAATATACTTTGCCTGCAGTACGAAACCGCACGCCTATCACTCGTGTCATAATCTATCAACCTCCACTAATTTTCCTTGATCGTCATCAACAAAAGCTCCATCGTCAAATCAAAATTGACATTGGCTTCCAGTCTTCTCTTCGCCTGCTGCAGCGCATTGACAATCGTCTCAATGCCCTCGTAAGTGCTTCTGTCCGACACTTTCATGATCTGCTGTATCTCCTCCTTGAAGATCAAGCTGTTGATGTCCTTTGTCGCCTTAAAAAGAAGCACATCCCGATACCAGACAGACAAGATATCCAGATAATCGTTGACGTCAAATTTGTACTCCGAAATCTTCTTGATCGCCTTGACGATCTCGTTGATCTCCATATCATTGATATATTTTGCCAGCGTGATCGCTTCGTCCTTGACCTTCTCAAACTCCTCACTGCTGGCAAGCAGTTTCGCCTTACCAATGTTTCCTCTGGCAAAAGCGACGCATATATTCGCCTTATAGTCCGGCACTCCCAATTCTTCCATCAGAAACTTCTTGACCTGCGCGTCCGTGACCGGCTTCATGTTCAATACCACACACCTGCTTAGGATCGTCGGGAGAAGCTCGTCCACATTCGTTGTCAATATAAGGATCACCGCATACTCCGGCGGTTCTTCCAGCGTTTTTAGAAGTGCATTCTGTGCCTGCACCGTCATCTTCTCGCCCTCGTTCATGATGTAAATCTTACGCGGACTGCTGTACGGTTTGATATCAATATCACCATTGATCTGTGTCCTGATATCCTCCACACTTATCGTATTCGGTTTCTCATGGCTGATATATATGATATCCGGCTGATTGTGGCTAAGCGCCTGTTTACAGGAATGACATTCCCCGCAAGGCTCAACACCGCCCTTCTCACACTGTAACGCCATCGAAAAAATACGGGCAATAAATTCCTTGCCGGAATTTCTTTCCCCATGAATGATATAAGCATGTGATACTTTATTCGTGGAAATCGCATTCTGTAAATGCTCTTTCAACTGTTCTTGTCCTATAATATCCGTAAATTTAGCCATCTATAACCCCACCTGTTTTTGTGACTGTATCTCTTGCAGTTACTTTCCCTTGTCAAGCTTCTTTTCCGCTTTATCCACCTTGCCGCAATTCTTTTTCTGCTCTTTGCTGTCTTGTATTTTTTGACTTATCTTACAAAGCATCTCTATAAGCATTTGGTTTGCAATCTGTCCCACCGTTCTATCTCTCTTTCTTATACTTTAACTAAAATAAATCCTAAGTAAAGATATCTAACAGCAGCCCTCTAATCTCCCCGATCTTATTTAATATTGCAAGATTGTCCTTCTCATCTTTCACAAGCTCCTGTGCAAGCTGATCCAGATTCTCATCTACTAAACGAATAATGCCGTACACCCTGTGCCGTCCCTTCCGGTCAAGAAAGTTTTCCCTGGAAAAAGCATGGGAACGGTTGACGACTTCATTCAAAAAATCTTTAATCAGCGCGCGATACCGCTTCATATCCTTGATGTCCCGATGCTTGGCAAGTTTGTCGCCCTGCCTCGTGATTTCCTCCATCATGCTGGTCAGGGCATTCTGCAGATCCTGTTCCTCAATCCTGCTGACAAGCGTGAATTTAAACGTGCCGTCCGTCTCCTGTGCCTGCTGTGTCTGCTCAATCGGTGCCGCCTGCTGTATCTGGTTTACTTTAATATCCACGTCCTGTCACCTCCTTGCTCCGGGCGTTTCCATACTTTCCTGTCCTTTTCAAGATGCCGGCAAGTATGTATCCGCTCACCATACTATCATAATATATATCGTCCTAATTCAAGTTTTCTTGTAGATAGGATATGATTTCATCAAGACAGCCTTCCAGATTATCATTATAAAATCGTCGGCTTATCTTTGCCCTCTCAAGATTTTCCTTGGAAAAATCCTCGGCATCCGCCAGAAATCGTCGGCACATTTCTTCGTACTTCGGGTGTTCCTGCACTTTCTCCCGGTCTAACGCCCTCTGCAAAAGCACGCCTTCATCCAATTCAATCATCACCGGAAGCACTTTGTCCGCCCCGTAAAAACGACATATTTGTTCATATGCTTCCAACGTGGTAATCATGATATACGAGCCATTCCTCAAATCGATTCCCTTATCCGCAACGGTAAAATACCGCCATAGACCCAGATAAGTGTGATAGACTCTTGCCTCAATGATACTGCCTTCATCAACCAGCCGTTGAAAACCTGTTTCGTCTGTAAAGTGGTATTCCACGCCTTCTTTTTCACCCGCCCTGATCGGTCTGGTCGTGTAAGGAACAATGGGCTGTAACGCCACTTTATTCTGTTCTAATAATTTCTTATAGATTGTATCTTTTCCCGACGAGCTTCTCCCCATCAGACACACGATTTTTCCCATCTTGCTAAATACCTTTTACCGATAACCATTCTATAATAATAATGCCATACTTTGAAAGGAATTTCAAATATTTCATGGTAAAAGGTTAAACGGAAGCCCGGACGCTTCTATCTCACCACCCTCACCACCGCGCGACTTTCCAGCCTTCCCATATCACTTCACCACCACCGCTTTTCCATCCGCCGTCACGCCTTGAACCGTAAGCCCCATCCGTACGCTCTCCCGAATATGTGCGAGCGTCTCTCCATTCATCACTTCCCCCGGCACAAGAAGCGGAATGCCCGGCGGATACAGATTGATAAAATCCGCTACTACCCTTCCTATACTCCCATCAAGAGATATCTCTTCCTGCTCACTGTGAAAAGCTTGCGCGGGCGTCATTCGTGCCTCGGCTACCCTATAAGCTGCATTGTCTGACGCTTCCCCTCCACATCCGTCCCTGCTCCTAGCGGACTGCACCTTAATTTCCACCACATGATTCTGTGCAGTCTCCTCCTCTATCCTATCATCAATTTGCACGATTGCGTCAGCCAATCTCTGCCAGCCTTGTTCCGTGTCCATGATCGTCATGATTGCAACCACATAATTTCCTGCCGCCATCTCCATCTGTAAATGATATTCCTCACGCAGGATATCATATAACTGCTGTCCATTCAAGGCTGTACCTTGGATAAATATTACCAATTTCCCAATGTCCCATCCTGCAAGACAATATTTCCGGCGCAAATCGCTCGAATTTTCTGACATTTCCGTCATTTTTCCAATTTTTAGATATTTGCAATTCTCTGTTTTTTTACAAAAAAAATCATACTGCCGCCGCATCCGCGCAAATCCTTCCGCGCCGTGTTTCTCCACGTAGCGGACACAGGAATCCATACTTGCCATCATCACATAAGATGGGCTGCTCGTCTGCAACATGGCAAGATACCTGCGTAATTTTTTGCAGTCAACACGCTCTCCCTGGACATGCAAAAGTGCGGTCTGCGTCATCGCCGGCAATGTCTTATGCAGACTGTGAATCACCAGATCTGCGCCATACGCAACCGCGCCCTTAGGCATTTCCTTAGCAAGCCCTAAATGCGCCCCGTGCGCCTCGTCCACAATCAAAATTTTATTTTTCTTATGTACCACGTCAGTGATTGCACCGATATCCGACAGGATTCCTTCGTAAGTCGGCGAAGTAATAACCACCGCCTTACAATCCGAATATTGCTCTAACAAGCTCTCTATATCAGCCGCCGAAACTCCATCACAGATGCCGTATTCCTGAATCATCGACGGATAACAGTAACGCACCTGCAATTCCTGCATGATTGCCGCATGATAAACCGATTTGTGACAGTTGCGTGCAATCAATATCTCCTCTCCATGCCCCGCCACTGCCATGATCGCCGCAAGCACCCCGCACGTACTCCCGCCTACCAGATAAAAAGTCTCCTCCGCCCCGTATAGCCTGTTCGCTCTCTGCTGCGCCATGCGCAGAATACCTTCCGCATGATGCAGATTGTCGAATCCGTCTATCTCTGTGATATCAATCCCATAATATTTCGCCATCTCGCCTGCCTGCGCACTTCGCTTGTGCCCCGGCATATGATAAGGATAATAATCGCTTCTGCCATACTCGGACAGCGCAGCGTACAGGCTCTTATCCTCATTATTATATTGTCGCTCCATATTTTCCTTCTCCGCGCAAAATGCCTTCACCGCATATTTCCCTGTCTCTGCTTAGAACGTTTTCACCACATGTTTCCCTCTCCTGCTTAGGACGCTCTCGCCCCATGCCCCTTATGCAGCCCAACCGTCTCCATCAAAGAACAATATTTATCCGCTGCCGTAACCACCCATGCTTCCCTGCACGTCGGCGGTACCACCGATAAAGGCCACATATGCTTCTTAATAATTTCCCTCTGCACATCGTTCAACTGGTACTCCTTCTCCGCGTTCCTAAGCGCAATGCCCGGATGCCAGAATCCATGCAGCCGCCTGCGCTCCGACAGATATGTCTTGTCATGCCAGTCATAGAGAAAATAGTCATGCAAAAGTGCACCCCGAATCAAATCATGCTTGTTGCAATTTAATCCAAATTTTCTATTTAAAAGTAAACTATATCTGGCAACATCCAGACAGTGATTGTACACCGTCATCGAACCGTGTTGTATGTGTCTGCGCGTCCCTCTGAAATTCTCCGATTTCAAAATATCTTCTGCATGTTCTTTGAGTAATGCGTGAATGCGTTTATGCTGCTCATACAGTCGTTTCATACGCTCCCTGCGCCTTTTCCTATATTCTTTTAGAATATCCATCTGCTTCCTCCACGCCTCTGCAGTTCATCGAATTGCCGCCTCTTCCTGTCAATTACCTTTGACAGAATATTGCCCCTTGACTTCACTTTCTGTTTACGCACCCTCGATCCATTCATGCAGTTCCTTCGCCCGATGCGCCCATGTATGCCCCGCTTTCGCCATCCGATAACCCTCATCCGCAATCCTCTGCATCTTATCAATATCCGCAAGCAATGCTCCCGCGATCTCTGGAAGCCGCTCTTTCTCCTTCAAAGAATAGATACTACAATTTACACCGTCATGCAGTATACTGTCAAGATAAACACTAGAATCCGTCAGACAAACTGCACCATTTAACATAGAATTAAATATCCTGTCATGCGCCCCGTCCTTAAACCAAGGCATAATGTTTAAAGATATTTTGGACTGGCATAATTTTTTTAGACATCCTACGGAGTCCAGATTATTCATCCGCATCAAATTCTCCTCATGCTTACACGGAAGCAACTGCCAGCCGTCCCCAAAAATATGCACCTTGATGCCAGCGTCCACAAGTTCCTGAACCATCTGCCCCCGCACCGTATAACGCACATATAAATCAATAAAAGTGACCGAGGCAAGCGCTTTTTTCAGTTCTCCTTCCGGCACTTCTCCAAGTTCATCCAGAAGATGTGCTTCCACTACCTCTTCCACCGTCCTGTCCGGATGCGCAAGCAAATCGTCAATGATGCCATAGTAAAAAGCCGTATATTCATCGTCAATTCTCGTAATATACTTTTCAAACGTTTGGGGCGCACAGTAATTGCCTACCATCATCACATCATATTTCCTACATTCAATCGGCACACTTGACCGATTCGGATACAATTCGGTCCCCGCTAGCGGCAGGAAAGGCGCGTTCTCTATTTCCGGGAAAAAACGCCGCATATACTTCTCATGATTTCTGTCTATACTGATATGATGGTAATTACTCGGAACTTTTTCCAGAAAATGATGATAATACATCGGGTGGTCCACTACGATATTATAACTCGGTATCTCTAACGCCTCCCACATCGTCCTATCATTTTCATCCAGAAAATACTCCTCCCCGCTCATGCCGTGGAAATTGAAGTTAATCAATACCGTATTCCCTTTTTCAAAAAAACGGAAAAATTTCTCGGTACTATTCCACGCCCGGCTCAGATCATAGATAAAAACCTCGTGCCCCAATTCCTGCATCGCCTCTGCGATCTGCCGTGAAAAATACCCCTGTGTCTCTATTTCTCCCTCAAAAAACATGATTTTTTTCATCGATTTGTTTATGTCCTTCCTCAATTTTCTGTATCCCGATAAAGCGCCGCCGTAATAATAAGACTCGCCACAAAAGCGACCACCGCCACGATAACAGCTTTCATCAGATTATTTGGCTCATCCACGCTGTAGAACATCAGAATAGACGGAATACTCGGAAACGTAAATATGTAACTGTGCACCGTCAAAATGCCCTGCACAACCCCCGCAATCATGCATCCGAGTATATTTCCTAGCATCGGCGTTTTTTCCTTGAAACACACACCAAAAATAGACGGCTCCGAAATTCCCGGAATCAAAACCGCTACCATGGCACTGAGAGACATTGCTTTTTTCTCCGCAATCTTTGTTTTCACAAACACACCCATGTCACAGCCCGCAAGAGAGGCATTGGAGATCAGAAAAGCCGTCATGATTCCGTAGTCCACCCCGGTCAGCCCGATCTGTGTGATCGCCAACGTGATGAATATCCAATGCATACCCGTAGAGACCAAAAAGATCGTTAACGCCGCAAAAAGTCCCCATGCCACTATCGGTACCTTCGTCTGCATCATATTTAATCCCTGTGCCAGTGCATTACTGATCAGACCAACTATCGGCTCAATCACCAGAATCCCCAAAAGCGAAGTAACCAATATAACGCAGGCGGCAAGTAAATAAGGCTGTAAACTCTCCTTGATCCACTTTTGTAACTGTCGGACAATGTGCGACATACAGTATATCAACAGAATAATCGGTATAACACTGTAGGCATAAGTAGCCGGCACCACCGGAAGGCCAAGGAATGTAACCTTCTCACCGCTCTCCATCAACGCGGCAAAATCCGGCAACAGCATCGTGCATACGCTGACGATTGCAAGAAGCGGATCGGTCTCAAAATGTTTTGCCGAAGTGTATGCCACCATAACCGGAAGAAAATAAAAAGGAGTCGTAGCAATCGCTGATAAAATCGTTTCCGTCGTCCCCGACAAAATAGAAAGCGTCGTGAGAAGAAGTACGATCATTTTAAAAATACCACCCGCTAACACAATCGGAATGATCGGTGTCATGCACTCGCTGATATGGTCAAATATTGCGGAAAATCCTTTTTTTACTTTGTTCACGCTGATACTCCTTTGTCTAAGTCTGTCACGGTCTTCCCGAATAAGCAAACCGTCTTCCCTCCTGTGCAAAACACGCCCTGCTCCCTACGGCATCATAACGAAATTGCAATGCAGACGATTGAGTCTGCGTCTATTGTACCACATATTTATATCGGAGAAAACGTCCGATTGCTTCACTTCCCCAAACGGAAAAAGGAGAAGCCGCGGCTCCCCCTACAGAAAATTACCTATCTCCTCCAAAACCCTGTCTTGATCCTTGCCCTCGATCCCGTGATTTAAATCGTCATAAAGGCATAACCGGCTATCCTGCACACACTCATGATACCTCTCCGAAACATGATAATCCACGAGCATATCCGCTTTCCCGTGTATCAAAAGCGCCTCCCCCGCATACTGCGAAGTTATCTCGAAAATCGGTAGGTTTCTCGCAATCCGGAAGTAATGTCCGCCTACACGGTGTATCCCGTCTACCAGCACAACGTCCGGCACATTCCACGTGTCGTATTCCGTCCCCATACAGGTTCCCCGCAAAGCATCGTCCTTGAGCGTAGCCGCCGGAGCAAGCAAAATCAGCTTCTTCACCACATCGGGGTACATTCCCGCCAGCATCCCCGCAATCACACCGCCCATGGAGTGTCCCAACAGATAGATATCCGTCACATAAGGCAGTGACCGCACATAATTGAGAATCGCCACGGCATCAATCATCTCCCGGAAAATATCCATATCCTCAAAACGGCCCTCGCTCTTACCACTGCCGCTGAAATCAAACCGCACCACACACACGCCACGCTCCACAGCTTTGTGGACAATCATGCTATACAGATCGTTCTCCTCATATCCGGAATCTCCGCCAAAACCATGAAAAAGAATGAGCGCCGCACTTTTATCTGTCTCCGGTCTTGCGATCCTTCCGCGAAGCGTAAGCCCATCCCGCTTGATTTCCGTATCCATTTCTCTCCCCATACCATCTACCCCCTGTATATTCTGATCTGTACCTTGTTCTCACCGTTTCCTTCCACAACGCCAGTCAGTTTTTCCTGCTCCATCCACCGTAATTCTTCCGCATCCGTAAAGATCTCTGGATTGGTAGTAAGCGGTTCACCTTCCGTACAGAGACCATTGTTCTCCACAAAGATACGAAACGGCTTCTGATCTCTGCCCTGTCCCTCTAAAATATACCTAGCTGACAGAGTTCTTTTCTCTCCTCGCCTCTGAATCTGCGTATCCACCCCGCCAGGCAATACCTTTCCCGTACCTGCCTCGCAAGAAAATGTACCGTGGAAAAGTATCATCGTAGCTTCTCCACTCGCTCCCTGTACTGTCTCCACCTGATCCAAAACAACATCAATTCGCAATACTTCCTGCATACTCACGTACCCCTCTCTCATTTATCGCATTCACTTAATTCTTAACCGCCCCGGCTGTCATTCCCGCCACAATATACTTCTGTGCCAAAAAGTATACCACAACCGCCGGAACCATCGCAATAAGTGCCCCTGCAAAAGCAACACTGACATTGGAAGAAACATAGAAAAATTTCAATCACATTATGGCTACTATAATTTTGCTATAATAAATTCTTTTTGCTATAGAAATGCCATAATAAACCCATTAAATATCGTACTATTCAAGACCTAACAAAAAATCACTGAAAACCTTGTAAATACGCAATGTTTTCAATGATTTTATAACGTGAACCACTGGGGATTCGAACCCCAGACAACTTGATTAAAAGTCAAGTGCTCT
>JAMPGN010000091.1 GCA_023663915.1 Eubacterium sp.
CGTGAACTTTTTGTGCAATCTGCCAGCCAAAGTTTATCGAAAGAGCTTTTGACATTTGAACTGTTATAGGAAATTCCTATGCTTAATTCGAGTTTGCGACGAGTTTTCCGAGATGCAGGGCATCTCTTGGGAATGACTCATAATCTCGTAAACGAGCGCAGCTCAATTTTAACGTTAGAAGAAATTGCTCTGGATATCCGAGTTCGCGAAGCGAATCTCGTAAACGAGCGTAGCTCGTTTTTTTGTAAAGAAAGGAATGACATTTTCCGGTTTTGGGATTATACTATTAGAGGTAAATGAAGCGGTATGCAGCAACGCTTTCAATAAACCAGATTGGAGTATAGAATGAGAACTGAACCCAGACCAGAGGAAATGTACAGACATTTTAAAGGAAATATATATCAGATTCGTTGTCTTGCAAAGCATAGTGAGACGGGTGAGATGATGGTAGTCTATCAGGCGATGTATGATACCTTCCAGATCTATGTAAGACCGCTTGATATGTTTATGGAGGAAGTTGACCATGTCAAATATCCCGATGTCAAACAGAAATACAGGTTTGAATTATTGCAGGATCTTCAGGACATGGGAATAACGCCGCAGGGGCAGGCTCGTGCACAGGGGACTCCGATTCAGAAAGAGGCGGAGGAACAGGAGACGGTTGTGCAGTCCCAGACTCATGGACCGGAGATGACTTTCCGGCCTCAACCCCACGAACAAGGAGAGAGCGGCATACATCCACAGACTTATGAACCGACGACGGAATCTGATGAACAGTTGCATATTGATCCTCTGGTGATGGAATTTCTGGATGCAGATACTTATGAGCAGAGATTGAATATTCTAGCGGCGCTCCGATACAAGATTACTGACGAGATGATTAACACGATGGCGGTGGCTGTCGATCTTGAGATCAAAGACGGTGATATAGAGGAGCGATACGAAGAACTTAAGAATTGTCTGCTCACTTTTGAAAAGTATGAGTGTAACAGATTGCGTTAGGTTCAGTTGATGCGGTAGAAGACATAAGCACATCTTCGGGGATCATGTGAAGGGCGATGGGGAATCGTTGTGATTCATGGCAGGAGGTGGCTTATGGCTTACGATTTAGAGAACAGGCTGGTAGTGGGAGTATCCTCAAGGGCACTGTTTGATTTAACTTATGAGAATACGATATACGAGTCGGACGGGGTGGAAGCATATTGCAGATACCAGATTGAACATGAGAATGATATACTGCGTCCAGGACCGGGGTTTCCACTGATCAAAGCGCTGCTTAATTTGAATAATTTACCTGATAAGGAGGGCAGTGTAGAGGTTATCATCATGTCGAGGAACAGTCCGGACTCTTCCCTGCGGGTATTTAAGGCAATCGAGTATTACGGTCTGAATATTACGAGGGCAGTGCTGGCGAGTGGAGCATCGCTTGCGCCCTATCTGTCGGCATTTAAAACCGATCTGTTTCTTTCAGCGTATGAGGACGATGTACAGCGTGCGATAGATTCTAATATTGCCGCCGGCATTATCTGTACGGATGGTCTGCACACTTACGATTGCGACCATCAGATCAGGCAGATACGGATTGCCTTTGACGGAGACGCGGTACTCTTTTCTGACGAATCGGAGAAGATCTATCAGGAGCAGGGACTTGAGGCATTCGAGGAGAATGAGAGGCGCAATGCCAACAATCCGTTAGAGGCGGGTCCATTTGCCAAGTTTCTCAAGACACTGTCTAATTTGCAGAAAGACTTTGTTGCGGAGGAGGCACCTATCAGGACAGCGCTGGTGACAACCAGATGTGCTCCTACGCATGAGAGAGTTATTCGTACCTTGCGTGCCTGGAACGTGCGTATTGATGAGGTGTTTTTCTTGGGCGGGGTTCGCAAGAAAGATGTGTTGCAGGCATTTGGCGCACATATTTTCTTTGATGACCAGTCAGTACATACGGTATCAGCATCGGAAGTTGTACCGGCAGCGAGGGTACCTTATAAGAAGAAAGTGCCGTGTGATGAGGTTGAGGACGAATTTGACAGCAGTTGATTAAGCATCGTGTATTTATGGCATAGGGTTTACATGTCTTTTGTCGGCTGAGTCATAATAGCAAGTTTGGTTTACATAACATGAGATATAAAGAGATAATTTCAGCGAAATTTATAGAGAGACCGAACCGGTTTATAGCGTATGTGGATATAGCAGGAGAGCGTTCTAAGGTGCATGTGAAGAATACCGGAAGATGCCGGGAACTGTTGCGGGATCATGCACAGGTGTATCTGGAGAAAAGCAATCATCCAGAGAGAAGTACAGCATATGATCTTGTGGTGGTTGAGAAGGATGGCAGACTGGTCAATATGGACTCCAATGCGCCAAATAAGGTGGTAGGCGAGTGGCTTGAGGCGGGCGGGCTGTATCAGGATATCAGTCTGGTACGCCCGGAGACGACATTCGGTAATTCAAGGTTTGACTTCTATATTGAAAGCGTGTCTGGCGCGAAAGCGTTTATCGAGGTTAAGGGCGTGACGCTAGAGAATGATAATGTGGCGGCATTTCCTGATGCGCCGTCAGAACGTGCGGTCAAGCATGTGGAGGAGTTGATTGAGGCGCATCGGCAGGGATATGAAACGTATCTGATTTTTATCATTCAGATGAAGGGTATCAAGTGGATAGAACCGAACTGGATGACGCAACCGGCGTTTGGGGAGATGGTGCGAAAAGCGAGGAGTGCAGGAGTGCATCTGCTCGCCTATGATTGTTTGGTGAGTGTAGACAGTCTCGTCATGGATGCCGAGATACCTGTCGTGGTGGACAGTCTGGATTTGATTGCAGAGCCCCTTCTTAGGTGGTATGATTCCGGCAGAAGGATTCTCCCGTGGCGAGAAGACCCCACACCATATCACGTATGGCTGTCGGAAATCATGCTGCAGCAGACGAGGGTGGAGGCGGTCAAACCGTATTATGATCGGTTTTTACAGGAATTGCCAAATATAGAAAGTCTTGCGGCAGTGGATGAAGAGAAACTCCTCAAGCTATGGGAAGGGTTGGGATATTATAACAGGGCAAGGAATTTGAAGAAATCTGCAATGCAGATCATGACAGAATATGATGGTAAGATGCCGGATGATTATGAGCATCTTATGAAGCTGACCGGGATAGGAAGCTATACGGCAGGGGCTATCGCATCAATCGCTTTTGGCAAACCAGTTCCGGCAGTGGACGGCAATGTCTTAAGAATATTATCGAGACTGCGAGCGGATGACAGAGATATCATGGATTCCAAAGTCAGAAAATCTATCGAGGAGGATCTGCGGGGTGTTATGCCTAAGGAGCGGCCGGGAGATTTTAATCAGGCGTTGATGGAGTTAGGGGCGACAGTCTGTGTGCCGAATGGCAGCCCGAAATGCGGGGAATGCCCGTGGAGTAAGCTATGCCAGGCAAGGATACAGAACCGGATATTGGAGTATCCTAAGAAAGCCGCTAAGAAGCCGCGAAGCATCGAAAAGAAGACGGTTTTGCTGATACAGTATGATCGCCGCATCGCTCTGTGCAGGAGACCGGACAAAGGACTTCTGGCAGGATTGTATGAGTTCCCTTCCATGGAAGGACATCAGAATGAGGAGCAGGTGATAGCTCATTTAAAGAGTCTTGGTGTTATGCCGCTGAGGATTCGGAAACTGAAGCCGGCGAAGCATATTTTTTCGCATAAAGAATGGCATATGACAGGATATTTTGTGCGGGTGGACGAACTGACAGGAATGGGCGAATATGTATTTGTTGATCCGGTCGAGATCAAGGACAGATACCCTGTGCCGTCCGCTTATGCCGCATATATGGATTTAATCTGACAGGGCATAGCAGACAGCGGGGAGTTTCGGTTTAGGGCATGGCTGTGATAAGATTATGGGTAGAGTGTAATAAGGTCATAGGCGTAATAAGATCATAGATACAGGGGAGATCGTTATGAAATTATTATCGGTGGCAATACCAAGTTATAACTCAGAGGCATACATGAGGAAATGTGTCGATTCACTGCTGGTCGGCGGTGAGGATGTGGAGATATTGATCGTGGACGACGGCTCGACAGACCGGACGGGAGACATAGCGGACGAGTATGCGAAGAGATATCCGTCTATCGTCAAGGTGATCCATAAAGAGAATGGCGGACATGGTTCAGCGGTCAATGCCGGGCTGGAACATGCGTCAGGACTGTATTTCAAAGTGGTGGACAGTGACGATTGGGTGAAGGAGAGCGCTTATTTCAAGATTTTGGAAGTCCTGCGTGACATTACGACAGGGGATTCCACATTAGACATGCTGATCAGCAATTTTGTCTATGAGAAGGAAGGGGCGGCGAAGCACAAAGTCATGAAATACCGACATGCGCTTCCGCAGGACAGGATTTTTACATGGAACGAAGTAAAGCATTTCCATAAGGGACAGTACATTCTCATGCATTCGGTTATCTTCCGTACCAGACTATTAAGGGAATGCGGATTGAAGCTGCCGGAGAATACTTTCTATGTAGATAATATCTTTGTATTTGAACCGTTACCTTTCGTGAAGAATATGTATTATCTGGACGTGAACTTCTACCGCTATTATATCGGACGGGAAGGACAATCAGTCAATGAGGATGTGATGATATCCAGAGTGGACCAGCAGATCAGAGTCAATAAGATCATGGTGGATTATCTGGCTGAGAATAAGGATAAGGTATATGCCAAGCGTAAATTGAAGAATTATATGCTCAATTATCTGGAGATCATAACTGTTATTTCCTCCATTCTGCTGATACGTTCCGGCACAGAAGAAAATCTGGAGAAAAAGCAGGAATTGTGGCGGTATATTAAGAAAAAAGATATGGGATTATACATGCGTCTCCGCTATGGAGTGCTGGGCAGTTCTATGAACCTGCCGGGAAAAGGCGGCAGGAAGATTTCGGTGGAAGGATATAAGATATGCCGTAGATTCTATAAATTCAATTAGCATGATTTTGCGGATGCAGAATAAGTTGATATCATTGAAGCAGCCGCAAAACCTTGCAGGTAATTTTGCGGCTGATATCATAAAACATATAAGTTGTGATCGTCTAACTGATTTCCGGCTTTCTCTTGTGGTGTTTCTGCAGTCCGTGGTAGAAATTGATCAATACATCGGAACGATACACGACACCGTACATAACCGCCGCCATGATAAAGGCAGTCGTCACATCAAAGACGGAATGCTGCTTGATAAACATGGTTGACATAATTATTGAAATGCAGAGAATCAAAGAACCAATGCGTATGCCCTTATGCTTTTCCAGACGACGGCTCTTCATAACAGCGATATGGCAGCCGAGCGAATTATATACATGGATGCTGGGCCACAGATTGGTTGGGGTGTCTGTCCGGTAAATCATGGATACCAGCTGCGTGAATACATTGTCCCTTGGCATGACGTATGGTCTTAAGTGATGTCCGTTAGGCCATAGCGTGGATACCAGAAGGAAAATGGTCATGCCGGTAAACAGGAATGTACATGTCCTGAAGTAGTCGTCCTTATCGCGGAAGAAAAAGTATATGACCACGGCCGCGACATAGGCAAACCATAACAGATAGGGTATCACAAACACTTCGCAGAACGGAATATGGTCGTCAAGCGTCACATGGATCACCCGGTAATGGCTGGTCACGGTTCTTTCTAAATGACTAAACCATGCCATATAGATGACTCCGTAGATGATCAGGGGAATTGCATGTCTGTATTTGCGGATAAAATTGGTTTTTTCCATGATAGCACATCTCCATCCAGTGAAACGATTATCATTTCATAGAGGATATCATAGCAGATTGGATGGAAAAGTCAAAATAAGAATTTCATAAATATTTCTTAATTTTTCATGAAAAAATCTCCATTATGTTCAATGAAATGCCACAATGTATATTCCGTAAAAATGCATGTTTTAATCAGTCATGTTCAAATCGTGCTCAAATCATGTTCAGAGCAGCCTATCCGAGGAATCTAAGTCGCTGTTTGAGACAGGAAATGCTGACCTGGTCGGATTTCAAATATACTTCGCCGTCCGTATGTACCCATAGCGGAATGGAGGTTTTCACGCGGATAGAAGAAGCCGTGTAGTGATTGATACGGGGGAATATGTAATGTTTTCCGAAAAATGCCGTCGGGAGCGCGACCAGTATCAGGAGTTTCGGCAGATTCCCTACCACGCACAGATCTAAAAGCCCGTCACTGTTGTTTGCCTGCGGACAGAAACAGAAACCGCCGCCCTCATACGGATGAACCATAAATGCGCTGAAAAGAAATTTTGGGATACGGATCATATCTTTTCCGTCCAGACAGATTTCACAGGAGACTGACTTGGCGGTGATGAGCTGTTTTAGCGCGATACCAAGGTAGGTCAGTTTTCCCAGCTTAAATTTATTTAAGGTATTCTTGATGGAGGAGGATAATGCTTCCTCGCAGACCGCGGCGTCGAATCCGATCCCGCTGCTGACGATGAAGTATCTGCTCCTGTGTTCGGGGCGTTTGTGAAGCCTGGATTCGATATGCGTGTCGCTCTCATAGGTTAAGATTCCTAGATCAAGCATACGGGTGTGGTTCCCGTCAAGAATACGGTTCATAAGTTCGGCGGGATCGCCTTTTAATTTCAATCCTCTTGCCAGATCGTTACTGGAACCGGTGGGAATGTAGCCGAGGTTTACTCTGTCAAAATCTTGAATGCCTTGAAGAGCCTCATTGACGGTACCGTCTCCGCCAAGCAATATCAGATTGACCGGACTTTTGTCTTTTGGAAGATCGGAGGTGATCTTCAAAGTCAGTTCGGTTACATGTCCGATATGGGTCGAGATATATGATTGGTACGCTATTTGACGTTCCTGCAGAATCTTTTCCAGGGATTCCCAGATGGACAGACCTTTGCCGGATTTCGATGATGGATTGATGATGATATGATACATAGGCTTTCCCTTTCTTTTGTGGCGCCTTTGTTCTTCTTTACCAGGCACTTTATTTCCTCCAAATTTAATCCAGTATATCATGCGGCGGGTGTTTCTGGCAAATAAACTGTTGAAATGGCATGGAAATCAATTTTTAGTATTATATTCTGTGCCGGAATGAAACATGCTGTTGCGCCTCGAATATCCCATGTGGTATACTAATACCAATTTTATTGAATTTTATGGAAAAGAAAGGCGGGAACAAGGAATGTATTCATTGGACGAAGTAAAGTCGGTAGATCCGCAGATCGCGCAGGCGATCGAGGATGAGCAGCAGCGTCAGAATTCCCATATTGAACTGATCGCATCCGAGAACTGGGTGAGCAAGGCAGTCATGGCGGCTATGGGAAGTCCGCTCACGAATAAATATGCGGAAGGATATCCGGGCAAGCGGTACTATGGCGGCTGCGAGTGCGTGGACGTAGTGGAAGATCTGGCGAGAGACCGGGCGAAGGAATTGTTTGGCTGTGGGTATGTCAATGTGCAGCCTCATTCTGGTGCACAGGCGAATATGGCAGTATTTTTTGCGGTGATGGAGCCGGGGGATACTTTTATGGGTATGAATCTGGACCATGGCGGACATTTATCCCACGGTTCACCGGTCAATATGTCTGGTAAGTATTTTAACTGTGTGCCTTACGGAGTGAACGATGAGGGATTCCTTGACTATGATAACGTGCGCAAGATCGCATTGGAATGTAAACCGAAAATGATTGTTGCAGGCGCTTCCGCGTATGCGAGAACGATTGATTTCAAGAAATTCAGGGAGATCGCGGACGAGGTTGGCGCTGTTTTGATGGTGGACATTGCGCATATCGCAGGTCTTGTAGCGGCTGGCTTGCATCCGAGTCCGATTCCCTATGCACATGTGACAACGACGACCACTCATAAGACGCTTCGCGGACCCCGTGGCGGCATGATTATGTCCAGTCAGGAAATGGCGGATAAGTATAATTTTAACAAGGCGATTTTCCCTGGTATCCAGGGCGGACCCTTGATGCATGTGATCGCGGCAAAGGCTGTCTGCTTGAAAGAAGCGCTAGATCCTGCCTTTAAGGAATATCAGCAGGGGGTTGTAGATAATGCGCAGGCGCTTTGCAAGGGACTACAGAATAGGGATGTCAGGATCGTATCGGGCGGTACAGATAATCATTTGATGTTAGTGGATCTGACAACCTATGGACTTACGGGCAAAGCGGTAGAGAAACTTTTGGATGAGGCGCATATTACCGCAAATAAGAATACGATTCCGAACGATCCGAAATCTCCGTTTGTGACGAGCGGTATCCGCCTCGGCACGCCGGCTGCTACTTCCCGCGGATTAAATACGGCGGACATGGATCAAGTGGCGGAGGCGATTTCCATTGTCATCAAGGAAGGTGAACCAGGGATTGAGAAGGCACGCGCGATTATTAAGACATTGACGGATAAGTATCCGTTAATCTGATTGTTGTAAGTCGGTCAATATACCGCTTTGGATAGAAACGTTTTTTCCGCATAGAATATAAGTATTGTGGGGAAATCAGTTTCTCTCCGGGCGGTTCTTTATTTTATTTGGAAGATGTGACAGAAAGATTCATCGCTTCATATTTCATACGTTCTACAGAAATATCCAAAATATTGACATGTATTCCACCTCTTTGTTAAAATAGTAATATGGGTAAGTTATTTGATGAAGCATAGGGGGAAATGATTATGTATCATTGCCATATACACTTTTATTTAGCGGCATGTCAGAAGAAAATAGCAGAGATCATCAAAGGAATAGCGCCGCTTGAACAGTTTACGCATACTTTTACTGAAAGTGACGGTCTTGAGGAAAAGCTGGCGGCAGAGGCGGACGTGATCCTGCTTACGGTACAGGACATGGATGCAGGGGAAGCAGTCCGGTCAGCGATATGCAGTAAACGTGATCAGGCAGAGCTTATTGTGCTCGCGGATAAGGGACAGATACCGCTTTTGGCGGACGAATTGTCGGAGATTGCGGATATCTGGATCATGCCTATGGAAGAGGAGGAGGTCAGATTCCGCTTTTTAAAATGGCAGCAGGGTTGTAAGTTGAACAAAGACTATTGGCAGGCGTGCCATTATTTTGAAGCTACGATCAACAGCAGTCCGAATCTGATCTGGTATAAGGACGTAGATGGAGTACATAGGAAGGTAAACAATAGTTTCTGTGAGATGGTCAATAAGACAAAAGAGCAGGTGGAAGGGCAGAAACACGCCTATATATGGGGCGTGGCGGAGGACGATCCTGCCTGCGTGGAGTCGGAAGAGAAGGTTATGAGCAGCAGAAGGATCTGTATGTCGGAAGAGGTTGTCCAGACAAGCAACGGTGAGAGGATACTGATTACATTTAAGTCTCCGCTGTATGATCTCGACAACAGCGTGGCAGGAACGGTGGGGATAGCGATCGATGTGACCCGTGAGCGCGAGTATGAACAGGAGGTCTTGAGGAAGACCCGGACACTTGAGACGATTTTTACAACAATAGACTGCGGCATTCTCTGCCATTCGCTGGACGGATCGCGTATCTTAAGCGTCAACGAGGCGGCGCTCAAGATACTTGGTTATGATTCCAAAGAGGAACTTCTGGAAAAAGGGTTTGATATGATTGCGGCTTCCGTAGTGGTGGAAGACCGGGAGATGCTTTTAGGCAAGATTGAAGGACTGAAGAATGAGGGAGACAGCGCGAGCGTAGAATACCGCGTGCAGCACAAGGACGGCAAGATCCTGCATGTCATGGGGAATGTCAAGCTGCTGAAGGAAGACGGGGAACTGTTCTACCAACGTTTCCTTTTGGATTGTACGGATCAGAAGAACCGTGAAAAGAAGAATGCACGGCATCAGATGGAGCTGATTCAGGCATTGGCGAGAGACTACAGCCTGGTGTGCTTTTTTGACCTTGATGCGGGTACGGGCAGCGCGCTGCGAAGCGACGACAGTGACGGCAGTCTGTTCGGGGACGTGTTCAGCGGGGATATTTTGTTCAGACAAAGCATGGAATCATACGCAAAGGATTTTGTCTACGAGGAAGACAGGGAGGCATTTCTTTTAAGCTGTACGCAGGAGAAGATCAAGAAAGAGCTTGAGGATAAGAAAACTTATTATATTAAATACCGCATTGTCCATGGGGATGTGGTGGAATATTATGAGATGAAAGTAGTGCGCGTGGGAATCTGGGACGGAGATTACGGCGTTGCGATCGGATTCCACAGCGTGGATGAAGAAGTCCGGAGCGAGATGAAACAGAGAGAGATGCTGCAGACGGCTCTTTCACAGGCGAACAGGGCGAGTCAGGCGAAAAGCGTATTTCTCTCCAATATGTCCCATGATATCCGCACGCCCATGAATGCCATTGTCGGTTTTACGTCTCTTGCGATCACGCATATTGACCGGCAGGAGCAGGTCAAGGAGTATCTTGAGAAGATCATGACATCGGGGAATCATCTGCTAAATCTGATCAATGATGTTCTGGACATGAGCCGTATCGAGAGCGGCAAGATTCATCTGGAGGAGAAACCGTACAGTCTGCCAGATATTGTGCATGGATTGTGTAATATTCTGCAGGCGGATATCCACGCCAAACAGCTTGAGCTGTATATTGATACGATGGATGTTCTGAACGAGGAAATTTACTGCGACCAGCTCCGATTAAATCAGGTGCTCCTCAATCTGGTGAGCAACTCCGTCAAATATACGGAGCCGGGCGGCAGTATCAACATACGGCTCACGGAAGAGAATAATACGAACGATGGTTACGCGAAATATATTTTCAGCGTCAGAGATACCGGAATCGGCATGAGCAAAGAGTTTCTGGAACGTGTCTTCGAGCCTTTTGAGAGAGAAGAAAACTCGACCATCAGTGGTATACAGGGAACGGGGCTTGGAATGGCAATCACGAAGAATATCGTTGATCTGATGGGTGGAGACATTGAAGTGCACAGTGAGCAGGGAAAAGGCACCGAGTTTAAAGTCTCTTTTGTGTTCCGCATCCACCCTGCCACGGGCAAGGAGTACGACATACCGGAGTTAAAAGACTGCAGGGCGTTAGTTGTGGACAGCGATATCAATAGCTGTGAGAGTGTTGCCCATATGCTAAACCAAGTTGGTATGCGCGCAGAGTGGGCGGAATCGGAAGAGGAAGCGTTACAGTGCACGAGGAAGGCAAATGACGCAAAGGATAGCTATCGGGTATATGTGGTTGGCTGGCTGCCGGAGGAGATCGAGGGGATTGAAATTGCGGGCAGGCTCTGCCAAGAGGCGGATGAGAATGCGTTGATTCTTATCCTGACGTCGTGCGATTGGAGGGATATCGAGGACGAGGCGAGAAAAGCCGGAGTCAAGGCTTTTTGCAGTAAGCCGTTGTTCCTGTCAGAACTAAGGAAATGCCTTTATGATGCTTTGCATGGAAATGAGACAGTGACGAGGAAAGGCGAGGAAGATTCGGGAAAACTTCGTGGAGGGCATATTTTGCTGGCGGAGGACGTGGAACTGAATCAGGAAATCGCGGTGGAGATTCTCGGAGATGCCGGATTTACCACGGAAGTTGCGGATAACGGACAGATTGCAGTGGAGATGTTAAAGCAATCTGAGCCGGGATATTACCAACTAGTCCTGATGGATATCCAGATGCCTGTGATGAACGGTTACGAGGCGACAAGGGCGATCCGCGCGCTGGAGAATAAAGAACTTGCCTCGATCCCGATTCTCGCGATGTCCGCCAATGCGTTCGAGGAGGATAAGCAGGAGGCGTTAAAGAGCGGCATGAACGGCCATATTGCCAAGCCCATCGATATTGACAGTATGTTTGAGACTTTGCGGAGCGTACTGAGTGAATAGGGCGGTCAAAATGTTTCACAAAGTTTGCTTGCTATAATTGTACATTTGTGCTAAATTTATTGGAGGCTGCGGCACGGGACTAGAGAGATACAATGAGGGGATAAAGAGAGGAGCACTATTATGATTCATGTAGCGGTATTAGGATACGGCACGGTGGGAAGCGGTGTCGTGGAAGTGATCGAGACGAACAAGGATGCTATCAATAAGAGGGCGGCTGCGGAGCTGAATATCAAGTATATTCTGGATCTGAGGGATTTTCCGGGTGATCCGTATGAGAGTAAAGTGGTACATGATTATGATGTGATCCTGAACGATTCGGATGTCAAGATAATTTGCGAGACTATGGGCGGTATCCATCCCGCATATGAATTTTCCAAGAAGGCTCTGCTTGCAGGTAAAAGTGTGTGCACTTCCAACAAAGAGCTGGTTGCTGACCACGGACCGGAACTGATCAGCATTGCAAAAGAGCATCACTGTAATTATCTTTTTGAGGCGAGCGTGGGCGGCGGCATTCCGATTATCCGCCCGTTAAATTATTCGCTGACGGCGGAGAAAATTGATTCCATTACAGGCATCTTAAACGGGACGACCAACTATATTCTGACGAAGATGGATAAAGAGGGCGCGGATTTCGAGGAAGTGTTGAAGGAGGCGCAGGACAAAGGCTATGCGGAGAGAAATCCGGAAGCGGATGTGGAGGGCTATGATGCCTGCCGCAAGATCGCGATCCTTTCCTCGCTGATGTGCGGAAAGAACGTGAAATACGAGGAGATCTATACGGAGGGTATCACGAAGATATCTGCCGCGGATTTCCGTTATGCAAAGCAGATGAATAAATCCGTGAAATTGCTTGCCATGAGCAGGGATACACAGAACGGTTTCTTTGCGATGGTAGCGCCTTTCATGATCTCGAAAGAACATCCGCTTTACTGTGTGAGCGATGTCTTCAACGCAATCTATGTACATGGGAATATGTTAGGCGATTCCATGTATTATGGGCGCGGTGCGGGCAAACTTCCCACGGCGAGCGCGGTAGTGTCCGATGTGGTAGACTGCGCGAGACATCAGGGCAAGACAGTCATGTGTTTCTGGGAAAATGAGGATGTCAAAGTTGCCGATATCGCGGACGATAGGGGCAAATTCTTTGTCAGGGTTGACCGGGCGAAGCAGGATGCGGCGATCGAGGCTTTCGGAGCATTGGCACAGATCAGTGCAGGCATCGAGAATGAGTTTGCGTTTATGACACAGGTCATGGCGGAGAGAGATTTTAATGAGAGAATAGAGAAAATCGGCGGCTGTATCAATCGGATACGAATCTTGAGCGGATACGAATTATGAATAAAAGTTTTAAGCGATAGATAATGGATATGGGGAGAGTATTATGAAAAAGGTAGTAAAGTTCGGCGGCAGTTCACTGGCGAGCGCCGAACAGTTTAAAAAAGTACGGGATATTATTCGGGCAGATAAGGAGCGCAGGTTCGTCGTGCCTTCCGCGCCGGGGAAACGCAATGCTGACGACACAAAGGTGACAGACATGTTGTATGCCTGCTATGAGCTGGCGGAACAGGGGAAAGATTTTACAGCCCAGCTTCAGGCGATCAAGGACAGGTATCAGGAGATCATTGACGGGCTGGAATTAAATCTTTCTTTGGAAGACGAGTTTCAGGTGATTGCCAGGAATTTTAAAGAAAAGGCAGGGTGTGACTATGCCGCGTCCCGTGGGGAGTTTTTGAATGGCATTGTCATGGCGGAGTATCTTGGCTATGAGTTTGTGGATGCGGCGGAAGTCATTGTTTTTGATGAAAATGGCGAATTTGAGCCGGAGGCCACGAATGCGAGATTGAAAGCCAGATTAGAGGGTATGGAGTCGGCGGTTGTTCCGGGATTCTATGGAGCATATGAGGACGGAAGGGTCAAGACTTTTTCCAGAGGAGGCTCTGATATTACAGGTTCCATCGTGGCGAGGGCGATCAAGGCAAATGTCTATGAGAACTGGACGGACGTGTCGGGTATCATGGTCGCTGATCCGCGTATCATTTATAAACCGGAAGGGATCGAGACGGTGACATATAAGGAACTTCGGGAGCTGTCCTATATGGGCTTTAACGTGCTTCATGAAGATGCGATATTCCCAGTGAGAAGAGAAGGCATTCCGATCAATATCCGCAATACCAACGCGCCGGACGATAACGGCACATGGATCGTGGAGAGCACCTGTCAGAAATCCAAATATGTGATTACGGGCATTGCCGGTAAAAAGGGATTCTGCGCCGTAAATATCGATAAGGATATGATGAATTCCGAGATCGGTTTCGGGCGGAAAGTACTGCAGGCTTTTGAGGAGAACGGAATTTCCTTTGAGCATGTTCCGTCGGGGATCGATACGATGACGGTGTTCGTCCATCAGGACGAGTTTATGCATAAAGAACAGAAGGTCGTGTCGGGTATCCACAGATTAGCGGACCCCGACCATATCGACATTGAGGCGGATCTTGCGCTGATTGCCGTCGTCGGGCGCGGGATGAAATCTACACGCGGTACGGCGGGCAGAATCTTCTCTGCGCTCGCGCATTCCAATGTCAATGTCAAGATGATCGATCAGGGTTCCAGCGAGCTGAATATCATCATCGGTGTCGCCAATTCGGATTTTGAGACGGCGATTAAGGCGATCTATGATATTTTTGTGCGGATTCAGATTTAGGAATCTTATCTATCAATAACCAAGTGATTCTCCCACAAGATATACCTTGATTCTTCCCGTGTGTCCGCTTCTGCGTGTTATCACGATCTGATTGCAGAAACATTCGGGCGCAAGACAGTCATGACATGTGCCGGTTGCGGCGCAGGGAATATTTCTGCTAAGTCTTATGGCGTTTGCCGGTGAAGCCATGTTGCGTACTCTGGCAATGCCGCTTTCGATATCCGTAGCGACCTTGTTCATGCCGACCACGAGAATCACATGGCTGGGTCCTTGAATCAGGCAGGCAACGCGGTTGCCGTTGCCGTCAATGTTAATTAGTTCGCCGTTCAGTGTGATGGCATTGCTGCTCATCAGATAATAATCGGCAAGAACGGTCTTGGCGTAAAGCTCTCTGGATTCTTCGGGGGTTGTGGCAGCAGCGCGGTCAATCAATTTGTAATTTCCGTTATGTATGGCATCCATCAGCCCGGCTTCCTTAATGCTCTCGCTGCCGCCCCAGCTGATTACGGAATCGTGAGGTATCGTTTCTAAGATTGCGCGGGTGCACTCGCTAGCTGTGTCGAAATAAAAACCCTCCATATTGCGTTTTTCGAGATTTTTGATGATTGTTTCCGCCTGTTTTGCCAGGGCAGTTAATTTGTGTGACATAATGTAATGTTCCTCCTTTTCGTTTTGGCAGCATGATATTCAGTATATCATTTTTGGCAAAAGGGGCGCAAGTCTGCATGGAATTAACTGTAAAATATGTAAAAAAACTCTAAAAATGAGATAATTTGTAAAAAAACAAAATAAAATGAAAAAATTTTAATTTTTTTAGAAAAATGTGTTGACAAATAAAATTCAGGTGATATAATAAAACCATAAACAAAACAAATTCACATAGATATCCTAAAGAAAAGGAGGTACGGTCCA
>JAMPGN010000092.1 GCA_023663915.1 Eubacterium sp.
CAAAATAGTCTGCAAGTTGTAGACTATTTTGTACCTGTCTTTCTTTTGCTATTACCAGCTCAATAGGGCATATGAAATTCATTACTCATTACAACCAGGTCGCTATATCCGTTTTTGGTAATAAAATAGGCTCCTGCTCCTTGTGTGCAATATTGGAAATTTCGGTTGTATTGCGTAAATCCTTGATAGGCATAATAAGAGGCATAATGTTTTACTCCTTTCTTCGGCACAATTATAGCATAATTATGTGTCGAAAACAATGGAAATATAACTTACTTGATTTATATTAATTGCTTTATATCGAATTTGAAAAGAAAGATCATATAAACACAAACTAAAATTTCTCACGAATGCGCCTGCGTCTCCTTCCGGTACTTCATCGGCGTGATTCCATACTGTTTCTTAAACACATTCTGGAAATAGGACTGGCTGGAAAAACAGAGATAACTGGCGATTTCGGCAAGACTTTTATCGGTAAACGTCAGAAGGCTCTTGGCTTCTTCCAGCTTGCATCTCGTGATAAACGCGCCGATATGAATCCCCAGCTCTTCCTTGAAACGCCGCATCATATGCGAACTGCTCCGGTGCACCTGCCTTGCCACATCATCGACAGAGATCGGTTCGTTGGTGTGGCTTCGGATATAATTCATGCACAGATATACTTCGGGTGAAACGCCGTCCGGCAGGTGCGTCTCGCCGGCTCTCTGGCAGAAGTCTATGAGCATCATATATTGCAGGTTCGTGATTTCCTCTATGCTCCTAAGCTGTTCGCATTCCTGCACATAGAAATCGATAAGCTGATAGCCTTTCTCGATGTCTAGTCCGCCGGGGATTGCTCCTATGAGGGCGGCTTTGGAAACGGTGGAGATAAAGACGTTTTTGGCATGGCGTAACGGCGTGTGTGCCATTTTTCCTTCTTTGAAAAGGACACTGTTTGTACGCAGAAATTCCTTGAGGCGTTTCACGTTCCCATCTTTGATATACTGGTACAGTTCGATTTCAAAGACGTAGGAACTGCGGTGGTTCTCATTTTCCATATCCTCAATCCGGTTCCCAATCTGGCGTTTATTACGGTTTTCATCGTATAGATCGTTTTCCAAATACAAATTCATCAGGTCGGCTTCTTTCCCGTTCAGGCATTGATACAGGAAAGAGAGATATTTGGCAAACTGGAGATGGCTGATCCGCGGAATGGAAGAGAAATATTCCATAAGCTGTTCATGGTAATCGGAAGAAATCGTGAGTTCGTGCATAAACTGCCGGACAATCTGTTCCGTTACAGGCACATTGAAGGCGGGACCGAGAACCACATCATAATCCGTATTGTCAATATGTATCCGCCCATATTCAAGATCCGGGGAATAGGAGCAGAAGATCGGATTTTGCTCTATCGGGAAAAGTTCCCATTGTGTCTGAGGATTTGCAGATAACATATCACCCAGAGCGGAATAAATGTCTGTCCCATTTTTTAACAGGCTGATTGGAATATTGGTCGCCGCAAAGAAATTTTTACAAAAAGAGATATAGTCCATTCTGTTTTCTCCTCATTCGATTTCAAAATATAAATTATTTATTTTAGTATAACGATGCAAAATGAAAAAAACAAGATAGAATATTGTAATTCAAAGTAGTATATTGCAATATTTGTAGAAAGAAGAATGATAGACTTTAATCAATCAAAGGAAAGTCAGACCATAAGAAATTAGGCATTTTACAAAAAACCAAAAAGGTAGGGCTTAACAAGAGTAAGAAAATATCAATCAATGAGAGGGAGGCAATAACATGGCAAAAGACAGGAATGCAGCCCGCTATGATGCGGACGGCGCGAGGCGTGTAATGCGAGGAGGAGACTATATGGCGGATTTCAGTGGTCAGTTAGCTCTCGGACTGATGGGGAACATCGTAGGACAGATGACGTATTTCTATACGGATAAAGTCGGTATGGCGGTGGGAAGCGTCGGAGTGGTGATGGCAATCGCTAAGATTATCGATGCATTTACGGATGTGATTTTTGGAAACGTGATTGACCACTCCAAGGGCGGCAACAAGAAATATTACCAGTGGATGCTTCGTATGGCAGTTCCGGCAGCGGTGATTATGGTGATGATGTTTACGGTTCCCATTCAGGTGGGGCAGGTTCCGGCTCTTATTTATGCATTGGTGACAAACCTGCTTTTGACAGCAGTGATCTATACGATGATTGCAACGCCTTTTTCGGCGGTCATGGTCGTGCGGACGAACAGCCAGAGCGAACGGGGCAGTATGGGAGTTTTCCGTGCGGTCGGCAATTATGGGGCTGGCATGATTATTTCCATCGCAACCATACCGGTGACAAACATATTAGGCGGAACGCAGAGTGCGTGGGTCAAGTATGGAGCGATTCTGGCAGTCGCAGTGCTTCTTTTGTTCTTAATCTGCTATAACAATGGACGGAAAGCTGTTTTTGCATCGGACCTGGAAGAAACGACAGGCGGAGAAGTGGCGGAGGAAGAACCGGTACCGTTTAAAGAAGCAATGGGAATGCTTTTTCATAACAAGTATTGGGTGATCGTATTACTGTTTAACTTAATCACAAGTATCACAAACGCAATTTCGGGTTCCGGTGGAACGTATTATTGCAAATGGATTTTCGGTAACGATAATCTGGTAGGAATTTTAGGGGCTGCGGGAATGCTTGCTACGGTCATTGGATTTGCTTTATCCAAGCCGATCATTGCAAAACTGGGTGTGACGAAGACCATTTATGTAGGGCTTCTCGGTGCGGTGATCCCGGCGGCGGTACGCTGTTTTGTACCGACGAATTTTACGGTTTATATGGTGACGGGACTGATCGGAAGTTTTGTGCAGATACCTTTGATGTGCTTGTATGGCGTATTGTTAGCGATGGCGGTTGATTATAACGAGTGGAAATATGACAAGACGCTGGTTGCAACGTCTAGCGAGGCGATTGGATTCGGTAATAAAGTTGGAAACGGAATGGGCACACTCTTACTTAGTTTGTTCCTTGTGCTGGGTTCTTATGACGCAACGCTTTCGGAAGCGACGGCTTCCATGAGATATTCGATTTACGGATTCTCCAATTATCTTCCGGTAGTGATTAATCTGCTGATGTTCTTTATCTTCACCAGATTTGACCTTGAGAAGAAACTGCCTGCAATGCGTGAGGAAGTGGCGGCGAGAAAAGCGAAGAAACAGAAGTAATAAGTGAAATGGTAGAATGGCTAAACTATCACACAAGAATAGGGAGACGTAGACGTGAAATTATATGATTTGTGTATAGAATATCGGGAAGAACCAAGAGGACTGTCCGTGCGGATACCGCGCTTTTCATGGAAACTGGAAGCGGAAGAAAGAAATACGATGCAGAAAGCCTATCGCATATGCGTGTTTTCCGGAGAGGAAACGGTGTGGGACAGCGGCAGGATAGAGGATGCACAGTCTGTCCTGGTTCCTTACGCCGGTAAAGAGCTGGAAGAGGAGACGGAATATCAGGTAAAGATTCTTGTTGAGGATAATCATGGAAACACTGCGGAAAGCCGGACGGCATTTTCTACGGGTGTCTTTGACGGCACTCATTTCAAGGCAAGGATGATTACCCACGATTTTGAGAAAGAAGAAACGGCATGTCCGGTTTTTTATAAGTCTTTTTCAGCGGCAAAGCCGGTTGCGAAGGCATGTCTGTATGCCACCGCTCATGGTGTGTATGAAGTACAGATCAATGGGAAAAGGGTAGGCGAGGACTATATGTGTCCGGGCTGGACAGAATACCATAAGCGCCTACAGTACCAGTATTATGAGATTACGGAATATTTAAAAGAGGAAAACCATGTGGAAATGACCGTCGGGAATGGCTGGTATAAAGGAATTTTAAGTTTTGACTGTAAGCCGGACCGCTATGGAGACCGCGTAGCGGCTTTTGCGGAAATTCATATTACTTATCAGGATGGCAGCAAGGAAATCATTGCCACGGACACCGATTGGAAAGTCAGGACAGGACAGATTCGGTACAGTGAAATTTATATGGGCGAGACCATAGATACTGCGGGAGCGGAGTGCAGAGAAGGAAAAGTTTCTGAGGCGGAATTTGATGCTTCCGTGTTAGTGCCGCAGGGAAATGAGCCGGTGCGTATTACGCAGCGGCTCGCGGCGAAAAGGATTTTTACGGACTCGAAGAGAAATCGTCTAGTGGATTTCGGACAGAATCTGACGGGATTGGTGGAGATTCGGGTAAAAGGATATCCAGGGCAGAAGATTACTATCCGCCATGCGGAAACGCTGGACAGGGAAGGTGTATTTTATCCGGACACACTGCGCACGGCAATCTCATTGGACACCTATATTTTGAATGGAGAAGAACAGGTATTGATACCCCATTTTACATTCCACGGTTTCCGCTACATTGCGGTGGAAGGGCTGGAAAACATGTCGGAGGACATGTTTACTGCCTGTGTGATGCACTCGGATATGAAAAAAATCGGTGCGTTTCATTGTACTAACGAGACGGTTAACCGCCTGCAGAGCAATATCGAATGGGGGCTTCGGGATAATTTCTTTGATATTCCTTCCGATTGCCCGCAGAGGGATGAGCGTCTGGGCTGGATGGGAGATGCGCAGGTGTTTTCATGGACGGCGGCGTTTAACCGGAATACCGCACTGTTTTTCTCGAAGTGGATGAAGGATGTGGCGGCGGCTTCCTCGCTGGAAGAAGGAGTTCCTCATATTGTGCCGGATATTCAGGGCACGTATAGTTCCGCTGCATGGAGCGATGCCGCAGTCATTATCCCATGGGTCGTTTACCAGGCTTACGGGGACGTGCGGATTCTGGAAGAATCATGGCAGTGTATGCATGAGTGGGTAGATTATATCCGCAACCGGGTCAATGAAAATAAGCTGTGGATGACGAACTATCAGTATGGAGACTGGCTGGCTCTGGACAGGGAGCAAGGAGAGGGAAGTGTCGGAGCGACAGACGTTTATCTCGTGGCGAATGCGTGTTACCTTCATGTGACCGATCTGGTGGCAAAGACGGCGAGGGTGCTTGGCAAGAATGAGGAAGCGTCTTACTACGAAGGAATATATGCACAGACGCTAGAGTCTTTCCGGGAAGAGTATTACACATCAAGAGGAAGGATTGTCAGCGAGACCCAGACAGGATGTGTGTTGTCCCTGCACTTTGATCTAGCGAGGGAAAAAGATCGTAAGACCATTGTAAAGACGTTAGTTTCCAACATCGAAGACCACAAAAACCATCTGACGACCGGTTTTGTGGGAACGCCTTATCTGTGCCATGCCCTGTCGGACAATGGGGCACATGATGTGGCAGGACTCCTGTTTATGCGGGACGATTACCCGTCATGGCTGTACAGTGTAAAAATGGGCGCGACTACTATGTGGGAACGGTGGGATGCGATCCGGCCGGACGGGAGTATGCCGCATCCGGGACTTAATTCGATGAACCACTATGCGTATGGGTCTATTGGTGATTGGATCTACCGCAAAATTGGCGGCATAAACCAGATCGAGGCGGGATATCGTAAATTCTATATCAAGCCGATGTTTGTGAGAGGGATCGAGGAAGCGGAGACAAAACTGGATACGCCTTATGGGGAAATCGTTTCCGCGTGGAGCTGCCGGAAGAAAAAAATCCGCGTGGAAGTCCGTGTGCCGGCTAATACAACGGCACTGATCTATCTGCCGGAGAAAGAAGGCGTGCTGGAAGTTGGCTCTGGTGATTATCTCTATGAATATGATACGGATACGAGTCTGAAAGAACTGCGGTTCAGCCTAGACAGCACTTTGGGCGAGATTATGGAACAACCGTTAGGCAGACAGCTCCTTGATCAGATGGTGCCGGAACTGATGGCGAATCCCATGATCGAGTATGCGAAGCGAATGACGCTTGCGGAAGGAATCAGCTCCGCGCCGGAGATCCGCACGGTGTATGAAATCGTATTGAAGGCGTTGAACGAGCAGGACGAGTGAAGGCGGTAAGCATAATGAGGACGACGAGTAGGCTTTATGCCTTCTGGTTGTCCTTCCGGTACTGCATCGGCGTCACCCCATATTTTTTCTTGAATACATTCTGAAAATAAGCCTGACTGGAAAAGCACAGATAACTGCTGATTTCCGACAGGCTTTTATCACTGTAAGTAAGCAGGCTTTTCGCCTCTTCCAGTTTGCACCTAGTAATAAAAGCGCCCATATTGATTCCCAGTTCTTTTTTAAATAGTTTCGTGGTATAGGAACTGCTTCTGTGGATGTATGCGGCTACGTCATCGATGCCGATCGGCGCGTTGGTATGGCTGCGGATATAATTAATACACTGATAGACTTCCGAGGACAGACCTTCGGGAATATGAGTTTCCCCAGCCAGCCTGCAGAAATCTTTCAGCATGGCATACTGCAGGGTTTTCACTGCCTCGATTGTGAGAAGTTGTTCACATTCCTGAATGTAGAGATCGACCATCTGATAGGTTTTCTCAATGTCTACGCCGCCCGGAATCGCACTGAGGACGGCGGTTTTGGCTGCGGTAAGTACAAAAAGGTTTTTGGCGTGGCGAAGGGGTGTGTTTGCCAGTTTTCCCTCTCCGATAGCACCTGTGGTTGATTCTAGAAATTCTTCCAGTTTCTTTCCATTTCCTTCCTTGATACAGCGAAATAGCTTCTGTTCGTAGTGATAAGAATTGTGTAGAGTGGCGTTTTCCAGACTATCCATCCTTTGCAGAAGATGATTCGCTTCGCGTTTTTTGGTATTTTCTTCGTTTTGGATGAAGTAATCATCCAGATTCATTTCTTTATGGTTCAGACATTGATGCAGCAGGGCGAGATGTCTGCCAAACTGCATATGGGTGATGCATGGCACGGAACAGAGAAACTCTGCAACCGCTTCACCGTAGTCAAGAGGGATTTCATTTTCACGCATATAGGCATGGACAATTTCATTGGTGGCGGGAATGCCGAAAGACGGTCCAAGAATGATCCGGTAATCGGTTCCTTCGATACGCACGCATCCGTATTCGATATCCGGCGAATGGCGGCAGAAGGCTGGATTGATAGCAAAATCGGGGTATTCCCAGAAAACTTTCCAATTACGGGTAGGCGGCAGGGACAGAAGTTCCCCGATGGATGAATAAAGTGGTTTCGTGTCCAGCATCAGACTGACCGGAATACCCGATACGGTGAAATAATTTCTGCAAAAAGAAATATAATCCATGCGTTGTCTCCTTGCTCTATGAAAAAAATGGTCGTGTTTTTATTATAAGATTCAGGTGTCAAAAGGTCTATCGTATAAGTTGTGAAGGCAGATTGCACAAAAAGTTCTCTTGTGTCGGGTTTCGTCGAATGGATTTTCTAAGCATTCCGGTGTAAGCTGTGAGACCGGACGCAACCGCCCTCAACGCGCATCCGTGCGCGGTTCGGGCTTTTCGGGACATCCATGTCCCGAAATTGCTATGTAACGAACGGAATACTAAGAAAATCTCAGTCTCCTTCACAAGACATCTACGTGAACTTTTTGTGCAATCTGCTAGCCAAAGTTTATCGAAAGAGCTTTTGACACCCGAATCTTTATAGAAAAAAAGTTGTGTTTCTTCTATTATAATGGATAATGAGAAAGAATCAATACCGAAAATTACAATATTAAATCTTATTTTGTAATACATATTGGATTCTTTTCATTATAATATTTTTCCAAAATGTTGACGGAAAGATGTTAAAAAATTGCGTTTATAACTGAATTTTACAATTTGAGAAGAAATTTTGTAATACTGTGTATATACCGCGTTGTATAGTTAAAGCATAAGAATTTCCTAATAAAAAAAGAGAGAGGGTAAGAACATGGGAAAAAAGAATCGTGATCTCGGAGTAGATCGAAACGGTGTACAGAAATTCATGCGTAAAAGGGATTATCTTGCAGATGGTGCAGGCCAGATGGGTATGAACCTAGTGGCGAACTTAGTCGGACAGTTGACGTACTTCTATACGGATAAGGTAGGAATCGCGGCTGCCAGCATTGGCGTCATTATGATGATTGCCAAAATCGTAGATGCCGTGACAGATGTCTGGTTTGGAAATATTGTGGACCATTCCAAGGGCGGAAACCGCAAATATTATCAGTGGATCGCCAGAATGATGGTTCCATTCGCAGTTGTTGTCGTACTGCTGTTTACCGTCCCGATACAGGCGGGTCAGATACCGGCGATGATTTATGCGTGTGTGACGAATATTCTGTTGACGGCTGTGTGCATGACATTGATCGGCACACCGTTAAATGCCGTGATGGTGGTGCGTACCAACAGCCAGAGCGAGCGAGAGACGATGGGTGTGTTCCGTGCAGTCTTTACCTATATGTCGGGTATGGTGATAGCCATTATTACGATTCCGATTACGAATCTGCTTGGCGGAACGCAGAGCGCGTGGATTAAATTTGGCTTCATCATTGCGTTGATCGTGCTGCTGCTGCTCTCCATCTGCTACATCAATGGACGGAATGCGAAGCTGGTGAGCGAGACTGTGGATGAATCGCAGGACAAAGTGGAAGAAGAGGAGGAAGCGGTTCCTCTGAAGGAAGCCTTTGCTTTCTTAATTAGGAATAAATACTGGATTATTGTACTGTTATTTAACCTGATTACACAAATTACCAATGGATTGGCAAGTACGGCGGGAACTTATTACAGCAAATGGATTTTCGGAAATGATAACTTGGTTGCGATGGTCGGCGCTTTTGGTATGATTTCAACGGTAGTCGGATTCGTGCTTTCCAAACCGATTCTTTCTAAACTCGGTGTGAAAAAGACCGTAAGTGTAGGGCTTCTGGGTGCCGCGATCAGCGCGGGTATCCGCTGTCTTGCCCCGACGAATTTCTATCTGTATATCGGTCTTGGCATGGTCAGCAGCTTCGTGCAGATTCCGATGATGTGTGTGTACGGCGTGCTTTTAGCTATGGTAGTGGATTACAACGAATATACATGTGGTAAAAAGATGGTAGCTGTTTCTTCCGGCGCAATCGGTGTGGGTACTAAGATCGGTTCCGGTGTTGGATCAATCATTCTTTCAGCGTGTCTGGCGATTGGATCATATGATCCTACCTTGGAAGTGGCGACCACTTCTATGAGATATGCGATTTACGCTTTTTCAAACTATCTGCCGTTGATCATCAACCTGTTGATGTTCTTTATATTCAGACAGTTTGATCTGGACGAGAAACTGCCGGGAATCCAGGCAGAACTGGCAAGACGACGCGCAGCAAAAGCAGCGGGTAAAAGCGATAAATAATATGGTTGAGGCACAATGAGCCAAGATAATACAAAGGAATGGAAAGCCGGTGCATGGAGAAACAGTCTGTGCACCGGCGGCTTTTTGGAAAGGAGACGAAGATGGAAGGTGTCAAGGATTCAAACTGGATATGGATTCCCGATTGGGAGAAGGAAGATCAGACGAAGGCACATCTGGTTTATTTCCGTAAGAAGTTTACGGTAAACGAGGTGCCCGATGAAATGAAAGTACGGGTATCCGCAGAGTCCCGCTATAAGCTGTATGTAAACGGGCAGCTTGCGGAACTTGGACCCTGCAAGGGAGACCGGATGATCTGGTATTATGACGAAATAGATATCTCACCATATCTTACAGAGGGAGAAAATGTTCTGGCGGCGGAAGTATTGCGTTATCCCGTGAATGGATGGGGAAACCACAGCATCATCCGAACATTTACGCCTGGATTTTACTTAAAAGAAATTGGTGGCACACATGGGATAGAGGCGGACGAGACATGGCGATGCAGCGTAGTACAGGATTTCCAGATTGTTTCCGAATTTCCATGGCATGCCCAGCTTCAGATTCTTGAAAAGCGGATTGCCGATGCCGGCATGACAGGCTGGAAACAGAAACCGTATCAGGATGATAGCTGGGACTATGCAAAGAGCTATGCAGATGAACAGATCAACCTATTAACAAGTCCCGGCAATTTAAATCCAAGACCGATCCCCTCCATGTTGAAAGTGCAGAGGCATTTTAACGGCGTATACGGGGCAGGCAGAGAAGCTGCTTCGGCTGGAAAATGGGACGCTGTGCTTCATGGAAAGGACACAGTGGAAATTGCGTCCCACAGTCGGGAAATGGTAGAAATAGATGCCGGGGAAATGATGTGCGGATTCCTGTCGCTTCGCATGGCAGGCGGCAGTGGAGCCGTCATACGGATGATGACCAGTGAAGGTTATGTGAGCAAACTTCCGTCTTCGCCGGGTGAATTTGCGGTGAAGGGAGACCGTACAGACTGGAAAAACGGGCATTTGCACGGATTCATAGATACCTACCAGACGGCGGGAAACGGGACAAAGGAACAGCCGGAATGCTATGAACCATTCTGGTTTCGGACATTCCGCTTTGTAAGGCTGGAAATCCAGACAGCAGACGAACCGCTTACGATCACAGGTTTTGATTATCTAGAAACCGGTTATCCGCTGGAAGTGCGCGCACAGGTAAGCACATCGGATCAAAGTCTGGAATCGATCTGGGAGATCAGTCTGCGCTCCTTGCGCAGATGTATGCAGGAGACCTACACGGATTGTCCATTCTATGAGCAGTTACAGTATGCGATGGATGCGCGGAGCCAGATTTTGTATACGTATGCGGTTTCCGGTGATGACCGGCTGGCGCGTCAGTGCATGGAGGATTTTCGCAGGTCACAGCGACCGGACGGTACGCTCAACTCCTGTCATCCGGATGCAGAGCCGAATGTGATCCCCACTTTTGGAATCTATTATATTCTGATGCTTTATGACCATATGATGTATGTAGGTGATAAAAAGTTTCTGCGCAGGCATCTTGGGTGTATGGATAACGTTATAAACTTTTTCGAGGAAAATCTGGAAGAAAGAGGGCTGGTTGGTTCCATAGGCGGACCGCTTACGGATCGTAGATACTGGTCCTTCATCGACTGGGCTCTGCCATGGGGTGAAACAACTGGTATGCCGTCTGCAGGACTGCATGGACCGATTACGATGGAGAGTTTCCTCTATATTTATGGGTTGATGTATGCGGCTGACATCTTGGAATATCTGGATCGCAAGGATACCGCACAGGAATACCGCAGGCGCGCGGAAAGGGTGAAGACAGCGGTTAACACCTATTGCGTGGACGAACAAGGAAGATATATGGACGGTCCGGGCGTGAGGGAATACAGCCAGCATTGCCAGGTGTTTGCGCTTCTTACGGATACGGTTTCTGTGGAAAAAGGGCGCGAACTTCTGAGGGAGTCATTGAAGGATACGGAGACCTATGCGGCATGTACCGTCGCTATGGCGTTCTATCTGTTCCGCGCCTTGGAGAAGGCGGAGATTTATGAGGAAACACAGCATATCTGGGACTTATGGAGAAACATGCTGGACAAGCATTTAACCACCTGTGCGGAAAATGACCTTGACGAGCGCAGCGATTGCCACGCCTGGGGAGCATTGGCGCTCTACGAACTGCCCTCTGTGACATTGGGCGTGCGTCCGGGAGCGCCGGGATATGAGAGAGTCCTGATACAGCCGGTGCCGGGATACTTGGATTATGCCAGCGGAGATGCTGTTACACCGCATGGAATTGTGCATGTGGAGTGGCATAAAAACCAAGATGGAAAGATAGAACAAAATTACTATTTGCGCTCAGCAGTAGGCGAAACTCCCATAACTCTTCGGTAGGCCTGCGAGAAATAGGAAAAATTATCATATCCGAACTTAGAAGCAATAATACTGATCGGCAGTGCCGTTGTTTTGAGAAGAATCTGTGCAGCTTCCATTTTTTGCTTGACGATGTACTCTTTCAAGGACACGCCGGTCTCACTTTTCACGAGGCGGGAGAGATAATCTGCGTTCATAAAGAGAGAGGCGGCAACTTCGTTGACATTGATTGGCTCGTTTAAGTGGTCCTCCACATAGGTTTTGACTCTTTCGATGATGACCTGTCTGGTATCTGTGGATTCCGCCTGTTGTGAGAAGAGCACGGAAACGTTATGGATTGCCGCCTGCATATCCTGCAGGGACAGTGCTTTTTCACCGTTTTCTAATTCATGTAGGATTTCGTCGCTATCTGCGCCGGTTTTCCAGAGTGCGTTCAGGGCAATCTGCTGGAATTGAATCCAGAAAGAATGCAGGAAATTTCGGTCAAGCTGCTCTGCGGCGGCAGCTTTGTCTAACATCAGCAGTATTTCTTCCTCGGCGAGCAGACCGCCGCCGTTCTCGAAGAAGGAACTCCACCGCACAAACTGTTCGGAAGGCAGAGCCGTAATGGTTGTGGACGGATGGTTCTGTCCGGATAATGGAAAGATGCCCTTTTTGTGCAGGACATTGTTCTGTTTTGCGCTCAGCAGCGGTTTTGCCTGTGCGTTAAGCTGCTTTAAGGCAACCACGGGACTGACGTAAAAGGCGAAATTGCAAGGAAGATATTTGGCAGCCGCTTCGTATGCCGTGTGAAGGGGCTGTAAGATGCCGTTGTAGTCGGTGAAGCTGCCGGTGGTGGAGTAGACAAACCATCCGATCGAGGTATAGTCGATGGAAAAGGTGAGAATCCCACAGTCCGTCGGAGTATAGACTTCGGTTATGATATTGTTTACTGCGAACTGCCATTCCTGCGTCGGCCAGGGCTTGCCGTGCCAGCTTAACAGATGTCCCCAGATCACGAAGCATTCATCCGTCTGTTGCATCTCCTGTCCCAGTTGCCGTAAGATCCTGCACAGGGCGGTGAGGGAGAGCTTTTTTCCCATACTCCAATCGCTGAAAAGACTCTGAAATAACCCCATGGCATTGTTCTTTGCCACAGTGCCGTATGCCAGCAGTTCTTTTTCCGCGTTTGTGTTCTTGATACGAGCGATGGCGCGGGAGATCGTTGCCTGGATATCCTCATAGCGTGCAGGCTGGAGAATGTAATCAAAACATCCTAACTGGATCGCTTCTTTCGCGTAGAGGAAATTGGCATGAGAGGTCAGAAATACGCACACAAATTCATACCCCTGCTTTCTCGCCCAGCGTAACAGGGAGAGACCGTTTTCGCCCGGCATCTCGATATCGCACAGAAGGATATCGACAGGGTCAGCCGCCAGAATTTCACGCGCCTTTTGTGCGCTTGTCGCCGTGTGGATCGCCGTGACGTTTAAGGCATCCCAGTCAAGCCCGGAGAGCAGTCCGCTCAAAATACTGATTTGGTCATCTACTAATAGTACAGTCATAATAATCCTCATTTCTGGGCAACTTGTGAAAAATCAGCATATCAGTGTGCTTTTTCACACGATACTCCTTCATTGTTGTAGTTTTTAGTTTGTGTAACGTAAGCAAATATATCCCGTAAATGGGTCTTGCTCGTTTTAGGTAGGTATAAATAAATCTACGCACAGTCCGTCGGAGGCGTTTCGGAAAGAAAGCGTTGCGCCGTCGCCATAGGAAAGCCGCAGGCGGTGTCGAATGTTGGCTATTCCAACATGTTGGTCGGTATAGAGCCGGTCGTCTGTCTGGTTCAATGTGGCAAGCTGATCGGATGGAACTCCGCCGCCGTTATCCAGAATCGTGATATTCAAGTAATCGCCCTCCTCACTGCTTAGGAGAGAACAGCGGATGCGGATAGAGAGCGGCGCATCTTCCTGCGTCGAATGCTTTACGGAATTTTCCACGAAAGTCAGTATGCAGAGCGGCGGTATGGGCATTTCGGAAACGTCAGCATCGACCATGAGTTCCGATACAGGGGGAAATTGCGCGCCTGCCTTCTGGATGCGCAGATAGCTTTCCACAGAGCGCAGCTCCGAGGAGAGAGGAACCTGTTCTTTGCTGTCCTTGAAGATGCTTCGCAGATAGGTAGACAGATCCAGTGTCAATTCCTGCAGTTCGTGGACTTTTCCTTCTCCTGCCATGGAATAGATGAGATTCAGGCAATTTAAGTAAAAGTGTGGACGAATCTGCAACTGCAGATATTGGAGCTGTGCGTGCTGTGTCTTAAGCTGCTGCTCGTAGGAATCGATTTTCTGCCGCCGGATGGTATCCAGCATGGTGTTGACGGTGCGGGAAATCTCGGTGACTTCCTGTATCGCGGAATCCTGCGGGACGCGGATGGACTGATCGCCCTGCTCGATGGCGCTGATTGTCTGGCTGAGATGGTCTACCGGTATCAGGAGAATGCGGTGCAGCAGCATCCAACTGCCGGGAATAAAAAGCAATAGGCAGAGCATGACAAGCAGTAACAGTTTTTGTACCGTATTCATCTGCTCCCAGAGTGGTACGGTGGGACTGGCATAAATAAGGAAGCCGTCCGCTCCGGACAGCGGCAGACCTACCAGATTATAGCGGGTATCCTCGTCTTCTAAATAAGCATTCCGTCCGTTCTTAGGTACGGGAATGGTCTGTTCACCGAAGGAGGCGGAGGGCGCATAGGGAGTGCCGTCGGATTGTATGTAGAAAATACGGCTGCCATCTTCCGGCACCGAATGGGGTTGGCGGGAGGGATCGACCATCGCTGCAAATACTGTGCCGTGGTGTGTGAAATAGTAGAGCAGCACGGTGCGGTCAGAGAAGGAAAAAGGAATCCACTGTTGCAGGTTGTCTTCTTTTTTGACCGTATCGCATATGGTTTCACGCAGAGCGACAAGATCCGTGACAGGGTAGGAAGTTTCATAGACGAGGCGGTAGCAGTCAAAAGTCTCGGAATAGATGCATAGTGCGCCGATCATCTCATGCATGCGCAGCAGAGATTTACATTTGTCTGCGACAGCTTCGGCGGCGAGGTAGGCATCCATTTTCGTATTAGAATAGATAAAGGTCTGAAAATCGGTATCGTTGGTGGCGATGTCCGTAAGATATTCTTCGGTGTCCTCCAAGGTGCTCTCAAACTGGGAGCGGTAAATGTCGAGGGTGTTCTCGCGTTCATTCAGAATCTGCTGCCGGTTGGTATGCAGTGTATATATAACGAAAATAAGGACAGAGAGAAAAAGAGGAACAGCGATGGCCGCGACCGCAAGTACTGCGATCTTCTGAAAAGAGATTTGGAAAGGTTTTCTGAGATTGTCACTTTGATGCTTCATAAATGAATATCCCCCTGCGGTGGCTGGTTTCCTTATTTTATGGTATAGGGTTCGTGTTAAAAGGTCTATCGTATCAGTTGTGAGGGCAGATTGCACAAAAAGTTCTCT
>JAMPGN010000093.1 GCA_023663915.1 Eubacterium sp.
CTTCCGTTCCACAGGAGTTTGTTAAGATGGTGAACCAGTACGGCGGCAATATGCCTGATGCAGTTGGTATCCCGGAAGAACAGCTTCGTAAGGCTGCGGAACTTGCTGTATGTAAGATCAATATCGATTCCGATATCCGTCTTGCCATGACAGGTAATATCCGTAAATACTTTGCAGAGCATCCGGATCATTTCGACCCTCGCCAATATCTGAAACCTGCACGTCAGGCAGTGAAAGATATGGTTGCTCATAAGATCGTGAACGTTCTTGGTTCCGATGGCAAGGCATAAGAAGTAAGGGCAATAGAATTAAGATAAGAAAGTCTCATTCTGAGGATTCGGAGTGAGACTTTTTATTTTGTGATAGGAGATTGCTCGATGATGCGGGAAAATGTTTCTTCCAGAAATTCCCGTATCGTACCATAGTACGCATCAGGGTCTTTGTCCTGCGCCTGCGCGTGCCCGGCGCCTTCCACGATCAATAGCTCTTTCGGACATGTAGCGGCATCGTAGAGTTCTTGCGACATTTGCGCGGCGATCATGGCATCAGATGCACCGTGGATAAAAAGTGTGGGCGTGGAACTTTTGGCAACTGCATTGAGCGCAGAAGCGTCTGATAAGTCATATCCGCCCCGGAGAAGTAAAGCGATACGGGCGGAATCTACCAGCGGAAAAGCGGGGAGGGAAAACCATTCCGTCACTTTGTCGCCAAACATGGAATACGCGTCTGTGTAGGCGCAATCGGAGACCACCGCAATGACATGATCTGACAGGTTATCTTCGCCGGTCATCATCAAAGCGGTCGATGCTCCCATAGACTGACCGTGGATTACAATGCGTGCCTCTGCATCCTGCGATAGAATATAGTCGATCCAGAGATTGCAGTCATAGTGGTCCGTCCAACCCATACCGATGAAATCACCCTCGCTTTCACCCTGACACCGAAGATCGGGAACAATGACATGATAACCTTCTTCATGATACCAGCAGGCAAAAGGGTACATTTCCTCTTTCCATCCTGTGTAGCCGTGCAGGACGAGCGTCCATAGGTGGGAGTCCACGTCAGCATAAAATTCCGTCGCAACCAAGGTATAACCGTCGTCACTGACTACAGAAATCTTTTGGGAATTTACCATATTTAGCCACTCGGAAGTATGGTTCAGCGCAAGCTGTCTGTTTACCTGGATATCCGAAGTCTGCACCTGCGCGGCGTAGCTTTCATCCGTGATTCTCTGAAAAGATTCCAACTTCCGCATAAAGGAAGGCACAAGGGCAGCGCTTACAAGAAAATTTACGAGAATAAGATACAGCACGACGAGCAGAAATATTATGATAAATAGTACAATCAGGATTTTGCGTTTTCGCTTCACGATCATCATTTTCCTTTGTAAAGAATGCTCTTTTCCATTGTACTATAGATCCATGTTTTCTGCTAGTCGTGCCGTGGTTATTTTCGCTGCCACATTCTGTATATGATGGCAGATTTATCTATTATACGGCTGCACGCATAGATATTAATGCCAGTACTGCTCCATATATTTTTCGGCACTGTCACGGGGAAGTTGTAATTTCGTCATAAGCCTGTCAAGAGTTGCCGCTTGTGTACTTTCCAGTTCCATACTTGTTTCGATCAGTGCCTTGATTCCCTGTTCTAATCCTTCCGTATGCCATTCCATTTGCTTCATTTGTATAAATTCAGCGAATGCTCCACTCATATTAACCTTCCTTCCTTTCTGCTTGTATTGTTTTATGTTCATAAGTTCATCTACTTTTGTATATTTGGCAATTAGATCATAAGTGTCTTCCTCTAATTGCTGGTAGGCAGGATCATTCATGACCAGTTCACAAAGTTTCTCTGGATTTTCTGCATAACGGAGGCAGTCAAAAACTTGTTTGATATCTGTCTGAAATACATCCGTATTTTCAAATTTGCGTACTTCGCAGATGTATATATGATAATTATTGACTACTTCTTTTAGCTCCTGTGGAATATTTGTAAAATCCAGTATGTCGTGTAAGTCTTTGGCACCATCCCAATTATCGCCGTAATATACAATTAATGTGACACATGGGCTTAGCAGGCTTTCTTTCGTAAATCCGGATAAAAATTCAGCGGATGTAATATCCTTGCATTGTTTGACTTGATGATTGATTATTGCTGCCTGTCTTTCGTATTCTGCCACATCATACGCCATACTTCTGAGCGGCATCAGATAATGCACCTCTTCTTGGTTCTCGATACCTATGACCATGAAGTTGACTCCAAACGCTGCCTTTTTGATGAGATCCCGATAGCGTTGTTTTTTTCGTGCAATATTATTCCCATGATCCAGGGAATGTCCGTGAAATCCTGTCTGTGAATCCATATCCGACAAATCCGTCGGAGAGAGGATTCTTTTGCCTGAACACATAACGCCGTTGATTAAATCGGCAAATCTTTCGGGATTACAGAGATATCCCTTGTTTTGTAAATCTTTTTCCATAGTTTCCTCCTGTGTGCAGGAGTTTTCAGAAATCTCCTGCTGCTCATGTTTTGTGGGTAAAAGCATAGATTTCTGAAATATAATAGAAAAGATAAGAAGACCTTAGCCTTAGATCAAAGAATGTATGCTTTGAGAAAATAATAACATTTTATGTGTGCTTTGACAAGTATTTGAAAAAATGGTGAGGGAAAATTCACCTCACCATTAAACGCTAACATTTATTCCGCATGATCCTCATTGATATCCGGAAATACGGATAACATTGGTTTCATGTCTTTTTTGCGGATCGCGCGGTCCACATAGTTCTTGGTGATCTTCATCACGAGCGGGGATAAGCACAGCACGCCGACTAAGTTCGGCATAGCCATCAGTCCGTTAAACGTATCGGAAAGATCCCACGCGAGGCTCAAGTTCATCGTAGCTCCGACGAAGATAATGAGGATAAACACGATCTTATATGCGATTGTGGATTTCGTACCAAATAAATATTCCCATGCCTTAGAACCGTAGTGGCTCCATCCGAGAACCGTGGAAAAGGCAAACAGCAGGATCGCAAGTGCGATAAACATAGGACCGAAAGAACCGAATACGGTAGCAAATGCTTCCCCGACCAGCGCAGAGCCGGAAGCCTCGCTTAAGACAGCACCGGTCTCCAGATCAACGATACCGGAAGAAAGTACGGCAAATGCCGTCAGTGTACAAACAACCATCGTGTCCGCAAACACTTCAAAGATTCCCCACATACCTTGGCGAACAGGCTCTTTGACGTTGGAATTGGAGTGTACCATAACAGAAGAACCAAGCCCCGCCTCATTGGAGAATACACCACGTTTCATACCCCATGTCAACGCCAGCTTGACACCGGAACCGACGATGCCGCCGCCGACTGCTCTCAAGCCAAACGCACCTTTAAAGATAGCGGAGAATACGGCACCGACCTGCCCGATGTTTGCAAAGAAGATCACCAATGCGCCGAGGACATATGCGATCGCCATAAAAGGAACGAGTTTTTCGGTAACAGATGCGATTCTTTTCAGACCGCCCACAATCACAAGTGCGGCAAGGATCATCAGCCCGATACCGGTCACTGCCGTAGGAATGGAGAAAGCCGCTTCCATGTTAGCAGAGATGGAATTAACCTGACTCATGTTGCCGATACCGAAAGAAGCAAGCAGGCAGAATACGGAAAATAGTACCGCAAGCACGGCACCAATCTGTTTACAGCCTTTGTAAGAGCCAAGACCATCTTTTAAGTAGTACATGGCGCCGCCGCACCATTCGCCGTTGGAATTTTTGCGGCGATAATAGATACCGAGCACATTCTCGGAATAGTTTGTCATCATGCCGAAGAAAGCAACGATCCACATCCAGAAGATCGCGCCCGGTCCGCCGGCGATCAAAGCGCTGGCAACGCCCACAATGTTACCTGTACCGATCGTAGCGGCAAGTGCAGTACATAAGGACTGGAACTGGGAGATAGCCTTATCGTCTTTGCCAGTGTGCTTCGTGATTTGTTTGTCGCTGAAAATACCGCCGATCGTGTTCTTAAACCAGTGTCCGATATGGGATAACTGGAAAAACTTGGTGAGTACAGACATAAGGATACCTGTACCGACAAGGAGTACCAGCATCGGGATACCCCAGACAAAATTGTTGACCGCGCCATTGACTGTTGTAATGGTATCAACAAGCCCGGTAAAAAATCCGTTCATAATATTCTCCTCCTTTTTTGCTTTCCGTAAAAAAGCGCAGACAAGATAGGTATGTCTACGCTGACATTTTCGGAAATCATTCATTGATATGCTGTATGTAAGTTTACACTTTCTAAAGTATAGCATAGAACATATCGTATAGCAAGGAAAAATTGTATACATGGATATTTGTATTGCTTGTATATTGTTGTCATGAAATTACAAAAGAAAAGAGTGAAAGAATTTGACAAATCCATCACGAATTGTTTGTGTCTTGGAAAAAAATGATAAAATATTTGATAAAAATGATATGAGAAACAGGAAAATTACCCAAAAAAGGGAGGATGCCAAGTAAAGAAAATCTTTACTTGGCATTATTATGAAAAAGTTTTAATTAATCAGTTAACTTTGAAGTGTTCTCTGTTGTGTTGTTATCTTATGGTCTTAGTATACGCAAGAGAAATGTCTAAAAAATGTTTCTTGAATGAAGTTTTTTTAAATTAAATATGAACAAATCATGAACGCTGCTATTCTTCCATCTCTATCGCCATCCGTCTATCAACCTCAGCCGCCCCTTCTTCCGGAGTCAGCTCTCCTTCGAGTACGCGGATACCTGTTTCCCTCACGGTCTGTTCTAAGACAGAGCCGGGCAAATAAGGGCAGGAAGCATTTTCTAATATCTGATAAATCCACTCTTTTTCCTCTTCGGTAGGCCAGACATAGTCGGCATACCAGATGTTTATGGAGTCGGCATTCATTCCTTCGACCTGCGCCCATTCGCGGTTATTGATGTCCAGAATTTTTGCGAAAGACTCTTTGCGGATCGGGTAGCCGCCGCCGAGCCACCATTTGCGCATCATCTCATCGGAGAGAAGCAGCGTCAGAAAATCTTCGGCAAGCTCCGGTTCTTTTGCTTGTTCATAGATACCGACGGGCTGATGAACCCAGTAGACGTTCTGTGCCTGTCCGTCGAGTCTGCCGTATCCCATGGCATAGACATCGTCAAGCTGTTTAAAGTTCAGATAGCCGCCCGTCTCTCGGAAGGAAAAATAAGTCAAATGTATCTGACGCATATCCTGACAGGGCCTTGTGGCGTAGCCAAGCTGTATCCATGTCTCGTCATAATCACCGAAGGCGACCCAGCGGCTAAGATTCATTCCGATCCGGTCGAAATCAATCTCGTAACTGTCTTCCTGCCAGAGTTTCCGGCGTGCCTCGTCCATTCCTGCGTTATCCAGTTTCCAGAGTTCATCCGCTGCCCGGTAAAATTCCGCGATTTTGTCCGTCTGCAGACTGCCGTCCTCGGTTGTCCATGCGGGCAGGCATACCGGAAGAAGCTCATTTAAAATATCTACTTGATAAGGAGCATACAGAATCGGTCCGTCGGGATGTTCCTCGCGTGCGTGCGCTGTCCCGGTTACAAGGTCGGGAAGGGTAGTCTGTCCGTCCAGATACTTTGTCTCGGAAAGATACAGCGGCAGGTAGACATTGAGCGGTATAGCGTATATTTTCTTAGATTCCGTCATTCGCATACCATCCACAATATTTTGATAGAGCACACCTTCCTTTTTATAAGGAAGAAGAAATTCGTCCAACGCTTTTAAAATGCCTTTTGCGGCGTACTGCTCGATGTTGATGTTGTCTAAGATTAAAACGTCGGGTCCTTCTCCGGCGAGAAGCCGGGTATTTAAATTTTTCAGCGCGTCCTCTCTGTTTACCGCATTGTCACCATCCATACCCGTTTCATAGACGACTAATACATCGGGATTCTGATTCTGGAAAAGCTGTCCGGCGTAGCGTATTCTTGTATCTTCTTCCAGACTGTAGACGGTTAGTTCTCTGGAAGGTCTTGAGGGGATCGTTTCATCATAATAGAGTTCAACCATGTGGTTTCCACTGAAAAGAATCCGAAATTCCCCGTTGCTAAGTGCTTGCATAGCAAGAGGTTCGTACTGGCTGTTTCCCAATGTCAGCAGTTGACCGTCCGCAATCTGCTCGATCACGGAGCCGTCCCAGATGTAGCGGTAGAGTCCGGTGTGGCAGCCTATGTATAGTACCTTACCATCGGCATTACCGTTTTCGGGGATTTTGTCGTCGAGATGTGATGACATATCGGAAACGTTTCCTACAGCTAGCACGATGGAAGCAGATTGGTGAGAGGAGAGAAATTCATTCAAAACAGAATTGTCGTCAAGCAGCTTGTCGTTTGTCATATCGTAAAGGTATGATCGGTTTTGGTCAATTACGACCATGATATCATCAAGAAAAGCAAATTCGCGGGCAGGGTCGGTTGTTTCAAACAGTGGCTCGACTTCTTCTGTCGATAGATCGATGCGGCATACATGCCGGTCGGTCGCACCGTAGAGTCTTCCGTCCGGTGCAAAAGAAAAATGCTCAAAAAACTCTTTTGGCGTGTAATGATCTCCGTGCAGGGATAGCAGCCGCCGGCCGCCCTGCGCGTCTACATAGTAGTATTTATAATATATTTCATCGTCCGTTCCGAGCGCTTCCAACTCCTCATCTGTGTAGAAACGGGGCACGAAGGCAAAAATGACCGCGCCGTCGTCGTTGATGCCGAATACGGTTTTCAGACGAATATTATACTGCTCTTCCCAACTCCAGGAGGTCTTGCGGATTTCTCCGTCGGCATCTGTTTTGGTGAAGTCCACGCCGTTTCCGTGCAGATAATAGCCGCCGTCTGCAAGTGGATGCATGTATTCATATCCGGTGCCGGGTAGATTGATCTCCCGTTCCACATAACGTCCCATCGGAATATCTTCTGCGGATGTACCGCTCTGACACGCAGATAAAAGCATGGTGCATATGCTTAGAATGATAAATGTGGCAAAGAACGCTGGTTTTCTCATACGTCTGCCTCCTCGGATCAATTTTTATCATTCTAGCACGGGGAATCTCGAAATAGCTTCTAAGTGGTTAGGGGTTCTTGGATTTTCCACCATAAAAGTGCAATCCATACCCAAAAAACTTCAAAGCGTGCCGAAACGGTTGCTATTATATGCCGACTTGATATAGTGAATCTATTCACGGTTTTCTAGGTAATAGGAAATTCCTGTGTAAGACATCATGAGGGAGGCATATTTGATATGAAACTGTTTTGTAGATTTTGTAGAAAAAGATTTCGCTATTTTACAGGTGTGTTTTATTTATGTATATTAGCAATAGGAAGCCCTGTACTTGTGGTACAAGGGCAGGAATATATCTTGGAGGAAGGTGTGTCAGACAATGATTTACAGACTGAGCAGCAGCAAATAGAATCGAGGGGCAAGGACGAAGCGACATGGCAGGATCAGGAAGGAAACTGGCAATCTGGTTCTTTGACGGACGCGGTAACAAATGTTCCGTCGCAAGGCACAATAACCCTTTGGTCAGATGTTTCGCTGACAGGCGGGATAACTATTTCAAAACAACTTACAATCGTTTCAAATGATGCACAGAATCCTTGTACAATAAAAAATACCACACAGGATACAGATGACAGAAAAGACAGGGGAAGGATTTTTACCATTACCAGTGGTGAATTATGGTTACAGGACATTATTCTGGACGGTGGGAGAACAGAGGGAACAGTTGCTTATCACCCGTTAATCTGTGTGAACGGGCAGGCGGCAATTTTGAGAATGCTCGACGGCGCTGTATTACAAGATGCGGAAAATATGTCAGAGCGTATGTGCGGCGGCGGAATTAATCTCAGAAGAGGGCAGCTCTACATGCATGGGGGTTCTAAGATCACACACTGTAAGGCAAGGGATGGCGGTGGTGTCGAGGTAAATAGCAGTTCTGCATATAATTACGCCATGTTTGGGCTTGCAGGCGGCAATATTGAAGAATGTGAGGCTGATAACGGAGGCGGCATATACGTTAATATCGGAATGGTTCAAATGATGAGCGGAGAGATTACGGGCAACCGTGCAACGAAAGAGGCATCTGAGTCAGAACGTAATGGCGGCGGTGGAATCTATATAGCCGGGGAGTCAGCGTTGGCGAAAAGGGCAGCCGTCCTTATACGGGGTGGCAGGATTGCAGATAATACTGCTGTGTCGGATGGAGGCGGTATTCTTGTCAAAGGTGGGGCATATACGCAGCTTCAGATGGAGGGCGGTACGCTGGAAGGAAACAAGGCACAATGCGGCGGAGGCATTTCTGTGATTCGTGGGAACCTGAGATTGTATAGCGGTACGGTCACGGGCAATCAGGCCAGTCTATATGGTGGCGGTATTCTGGGCAGTCCGAACAGTCTGATTGAATTGCAGGGCAATCCCAAAGTGTATGACAATATTGCCAAAGACACAGAGGATCGGTTTGATAACCTGTATCTGGACGGCAGGGAGGACGATTCGCCCACGGAGGCGACGGCTCCGATCAGCTTGGTCGGTGCGCTGACAGACGGCGTACAACTCGGAATGAGCCGCTGGGTTCGTCCCGACGAAGGCGGTCATCCCTACAGGGAAATGATCGTGCCGGGCTATAATACGACTACGAAGAGTGATTATACGATTACACAGGGCGATTTGGACAGGCTGTGTGATGACCGGTTAAGCAGCCAGAAAGAACTGTATGCAGATAATATGGAAGAGTATGCGTTTCTTCTGCATGAGGGTAAAATTGTTATGGTACTGGCAGTTGATATTACACTCGATCGAGATAAACTTTCCTTGAAGACCGCGGGTGAGACGGCGACGCTTAACGCGGTTGTGACACCCGACAATGCACTCATTCAAGACGTGATATGGTCATCGTCTGACGAAACGATAGCAACGGTGGATGCAGACGGAGTGGTGACAGCCGTAAGTGAGGGTCAGGCAGTGATTACTGCAACAACGGTGTCGCCTTACCATGCATCGGCATCCTGTAAAGTGACGGTAGGGGAAGAGGAGGAAGAACCGTCTGAGCCAAAACCGCCCCAGACTCCCGACAAACCGGAAAATGACAAAGAGGAAAGCGGCGGAGAAGATCCTGGCGTAAGCATACCCGATGCCGGCGGAGAAGACGGGAATGAGGAAAACACAGTACAACCAGATCCTTCCCAAAATAATGATTCATATGCGAAAAGTACGCGGGGGGGGGTACAAGGCACACAGGCGGTACAGAACCAGATAACACAGAAATCTCAGCCGGCACAGAGCGTTCCGGCAGTACAGAATATTCAGACAACAAAAAATCCGCAGACGGGTAGTTTCATTCTCTGGATGTATGCGGCAGCAGTCCTGTCAGCCCTTTGTATGCTGATCCTCACTTTTTGGCGGATTAAGAGGAAAAAGAGGAAACGGAGGGAAAGATGATATGAAAGCCGTATATGCTTTTTGGATGACTCTGCTTCTTGAAGTGTTTCTTTTTTCTGTCATTGTTATTTGTTTTTATTATAGAGACTCCGGAGAAAATGAAAAAGAAGCGGAGGAAGTAATTTGTTATATTACTCAGGGAACATCGGAAAGCCGTAGAACTGAAATAATCGGAAAGCAGACCGGTTTTGGAAAATTAAAGGAACTTAATGCGGATGCCGTCGGCTGGATCACGTTTAACGATCAATCCGTGAATTATCCGATTGTGCAGGCCGGAGATAATGCATATTATTTGAACCATTCTTTTAAGGGAAAAGAGAATCAGGCAGGCTGTATTTTTATGGATTGTCGGAATGAATCTTTTGAAGATCGAAACGTGGTGATCTATGGTCATAATATGCTTAATCGCACGATGTTTGGTTCTTTGAAAGATGTGTTTCAAGAAGAGTTCTGGAAAGAAGAAGGACGCGACCTTATCTGGATAGTCGATACGGAGAATTATCTGAGAACCTATAAGATTTTTAGTTACTATATTATTGAGGAGGAAGAATATTATATCACGACAGCTTTTAAGGATGATGCGGACTACGCCGAATTTTTGGAGGTGGTAAAAGCAAGGAGCTTTCGCGAGCTGGATGCTGCCGTCACAGCGGACGATCATATTCTGACACTTTCCACCTGTGCAGGAGCAGCCGGGACGGGTAGACGGAGAGTTGTTCATGCGAAGTTGGTTGGGTAGCAGGCTGGTAATCTATTTATCAGGACATAAGCATAAAAAGGGCGTAAAGCTCCGATATTTAATCGACTCTACGCTCTGTTAGATGGAAATATCTGATTAGGCATTACTCTTGCTCTTTCGGGTCGTGTGTTTCAATATATTCTATGATTGCAAGAATCTCATCACTGCTCATCCCTTTTTCACGTAATTTACGAATAAGGTTGACGACCTCTTTACCTGTCATATACAATCACCTGCTTTCTACTATGGCTTGTACGGATATGTCATAAGTATATCATAACAGTGATGCAAAGTCTATTTAATTTGGTTTGGCCTTATTGATTCATTAGCATTCATTAGCTTCTGTCTGGTTGAGGATATTACATTTGGCACAAAATTTATTTATCCCCAAATTTTCCTCCAAAACTGCAATCCATACCAAAAAAAGTGCAAACCATGCCGAATCGGTTGTTTTTGTAGGTCTATTTGATATATTTTATGTAAATTACATTATGTAAATTTAAATATTCATTTTAACGTTATGATTTTAGCAGAAAGGGATATCTGATTGAATGAAGAGAAGAAAGGGAATAACCGTCAGAAAATTGATTGATACAGGGAAAAGAAGAAAATCGCAGTTTCGTAAAAGGTTTATCTGCATTGTTGTGATTTTCTCGATGTTTTTTACCCAGTGCCGGGTTACAGATGTGTTTGCGGCTGGACCGGGAAGAGACAAAATGAAGGGAAGCCGAAGAGGAGAAGAAGCATCTTCGATTACGGGCACGCCATCCTATGCCGTGCGGATTCCAACTCACGGCAATATCACGGGACAGTATCCCGAATTTATGGGTACAGGGGACAGCTATGCCGCGAGTCCGGAGGGGACGGTTGATTTGAATAGTCCTATCACTTTTAAAATGAAATATAAACCGTTGGAAGCCTACACAGGCGGCAGCGATACGGAAGTACAGCAGAGTTTCCTAAGTATCCGGGAAGCAGATTCTACCGCAAATGCACCTTTCTTCCTGCTTGACAATGCGCCTACGCTGACAAGTAAGAAGCAGGTAAATGGAAACATTCATGTACTTTCCTGCAGTGTGGGTGAGCCGAACAGTCAGGGAAATTGCGATCTTGAATTGACCTTTGATCCGAAACAATTAAATCAGACAATCTTTTATACCGTTACGTTTAATGGGAAAGATTTTATCATAAACAGCAAATATGCTCCCGGCTGGCAGATCACAGACACCAATGGCCAGGTATTGATCGCCTACCACGACTATCCTGACCAGAATGGTCACATGATTCTCTACAATTTGGAGATCATACAGAATGGCGTGACAAAAGCGCACTATGACGGTACGCGCTCCTTTGATGGCACAAGGCTGATCGACATTTCCGGTAATGGCAGGGACGCAGAGATAAATGGCGCGGTGACATGGCATACGACGGGCTTTGAGGGCAAGGAAGAGTCGGAGGTCATACTCGCCAGACAGTCATGAAATAAGATAAGTTTTGGGGAATCCTTAAGGAAAATGAAAGATTATCATACAAAAGGAGTTGAAAAGACATGACGGAAGAGTTGGAAATCTTTGATTGGAAAATAAGTACCCATATGGCGGGAAGCCTGGACAGCGACGGTACGCTGACAATTTTTGGAACAGGGCGGATGTCGGACTATGAAACTTCTATGCAGAAACCTTGGAATGACAATCGGTTAAATATCACAAGAATCATTATCAGCGATGGGGTGACATACATAGGGAAAGACGCGTTTTATGGCTGCTCCAACGTAACAAGCGTGGAGATTTCAGACAGTGTGACGGATATAGGCGATATGGCATTTGGGGAGTGTTCAAGCCTGCAAAGTATTACGCTCCCTCGCAGTATGACCAGAATAGGGGTTAGCGCATTTCAAGATACGGGATTGACGAGCATTACGATTCCCGCTGGCGTGAGCAGTATCGGACATGGCGCATTCAGCCGGGCATTTCTAGGTTTTAGCAAGTTACAGACAGTGATATTTGAAGGCAAAGTTACGGAGATGGGTGCCTTTTGTTTTTATAATCATGGTAGGGAGTTAACGACAGTCAAAGCACGTCGTGAAGATATGAGTTATTACGCTGGGCATGATGCGCTTACGTTATTTGGAGGGGATATTACTTTACTTTGACGGAAAGGCTCAGTTGACTTTTCCTTTTGTGCTTGTTAGTATGTAAAAACAAACAAAGTATACCAAAACAGGTCATTTTTTGTGATTATTTGTTATTCGGGGTAGGTATATGTATTTGAACAGGTATACATATGTGGTTCGTGTGATGAAAGGGAATAAGTATGTTAGGTGGTCCTGTATATATAGCATTTATCCGGTTTGCCATAAGCTTTGTCGGAGTGATTTTATTGTTTATGGGGATGAGTGAATCCCGGTTTGGCCGGAAAAAAACCATTGTCTGCTATACATGTTTCAGCATGGTGATGATCGGTCTGGGATGTATCTGGTATGTGGTGGACTGGGAAAGCTGTGTGCGGATCGTGGCGTTTGCGATGTATCTGTGTTTTGCGATATTTTCCATAATCATAAGCAGGGATTCTATTTATCTGTCGATCTATAAACTGGCGTTGACTTTTTATCTGTTGGCGGTTTTCCTGATCGGTGGGCTGGAGGTTGCCATTATTTTCTTTGACAGGAATGTATGGGCGGACATTATTACGCGTGTGATATTGATTCTGCTTATGACATTCTTTATAGAAATAAAGTTAAAAGATGCTATCAAGGGATTCGGGGATTATGTGGAGAAGGAGGTAGACAAATTCAGCGTTGCGGTTATGATTATCTGTATTCTCCTGGGAATTGGGTTTGTCCTAAATTCAAATATTAAGGATGCGACTCCGTTCCGCCTTTATCAGATTATTGTTAATTTTGTTTTGATAGGTACTTTGCAGCTTCTTGTGTACCGCTTTTATCTGCATATCGGTATCGAGAAAGAATATGAAAGAGAAAATCAGTTAATACAGATGAACCACAAACTTTTGGAGCGGCAGCTTGAGATTCTGGAGGATTCTGTGGAATCCGGGAAACGGCTCCGCCATGATATAAGACATCATAACGCGGTGATAGCGGAGTATGTACGCCGTGGACAGAAGGAAGAACTGCTGCAATATCTGAAAGAGTATGATAAGGAAACAGATCAGGGGATGCCGGAGAAGATATGTGCTAATACTGCAATCAATAATATTCTTTCCGCATACACAAGAAAGGCGAGGGAGGAGCAGATTAAAGTCAAGCTTGACATTGAGATCGGCAAGGACCTGGCGATACCGAATATCGATCTGGTAGCAATACTCGCAAATGCCTATGAAAATGCGATTTATGCCTGCATGGAAGTTAAGAAGCAATCGGATGAAAAGGAATGTTCTATCCACTTAATGATTCGCAAAAGAAAAAATAAACTGATTATCTTCTGCAGTAATACATGCAGGATGGAAACCGAGCTGCAGAACGGACAGCCGAAAACAGAATTTACGGGCGGAATTGGAGTCTTGAGTATCATTAGAACAGCGGAAAAGTATGACGGAGAGTATGATTTTAAAAATGATAACGGCATGTTTATTTTTCGGTTGATTATGAACATTCCGTCAGATTTATAGCCGGACAGGTAGGAGGAAAGTGGATGTATCTGATAGCGCTCTGTGATGATGAAATAGTGGAGTTAGAGAAAACAGAAAAACTGCTGAGTGACTATGAGAAAAAATATTCCGGTTCGGAATTTGCAATCCGGCGTTTTGAAAGTGCGGATAGTTTGCTTGCCCTGCTTAGGGAAGAAAATTATATGCCGGATCTGATCTTTATGGATATTTTTATGCCAAATAAACAGGATATTTCGTATCCTTTGGGGATTGAGGCGGCAAGGATGATACGAAATATGAACTATAAAGGGAAAATCGTCTTCCTCACGACATCCAAAGAATATGCATTGGATGCTTTTGATGTGGATGCGCTGCAATATATCGTAAAGCCGATATCGGAAGATAGATTGTTTCTACTGCTTGATAATTTATTGAAAGATATAGAGGAAGAACGAAAGAAATACATTTTGCTGCGGATTGAAGGGCGGCTTGTGAGAGTGTCATTAAATGACATTGTATATTGTGAGGCACAAGGAAAAACACAATGCCTGTATCTTGCAGATGGCACACAGTGTACCCTGCGAATGACCATGACAGAGTTTTACGACCAGCTTGCACCATATCAGGAGTTTGTAAGGCTGGGGGTTGCTTTTATCGTTAATCTTGGATATATCGCCAGCCTGAATGCAAAGGAAATCTGTATGGATAATGGCAGGAAGATTTATCCGCCGAGAGGTACTTATAAGAGTTTGCGGGAACAGTATTTCAACTATTATTGCAGGGAAAGAGAATGGGGGGGGTAGGACAATGTGAGTTCTGAATGTATTGCCGGGCTGTGTATGCAACCCGGTTTGTGCGGAAATATCTGAAAAATTGTTTTGCAAAATCGGACAAAATTACTTTATAGATCATATCTATCCCTCAGTTCTGCAAATGCCTTAGTTGCCTCCCTGCAACTTCTCCAGTTCCGGATATTCCACCCCGAAAGTCTCAACCGTGACTGTCTTAATCTGCTGGTCTTCCAAAGGACGGTCGGCATAATCGGTAGCTGTCTCGGCAATTTTATTAACATTCTCCATTCCATCAATCACCTTCCCGAACGCCGCATAAGCGCCGTCTAAGTGAGGCGAAGTCTTGTGCATGATAAAGAAGTATGGAGCTTAGAAACCTTGTATTTAGTGGATATTTTACCAGATTTTAAGTTTGTTGACAACAAATTGACAACAATTTTTGTTTTGAATAGTACCGAATAATACTGAATGGTACTTTTATAGAATAGAGTATGAGTT
>JAMPGN010000094.1 GCA_023663915.1 Eubacterium sp.
TGTTCCGCTATATGGATGATGATTTTATGACTGCCTGTCTGAAAGATAATTTTGAGGGTGTGGAACTGATACTGCGGATTGTTTTAAGGAAAAAGGATATAAAAGTCAGATCGGTCCGGACGCAGGAGGTATTGAAGAACTTATGGGGGCGTTCTGCCACGCTGGACGTCCATGCGGTTGACAGCGTAGGGAAGGAGTTTAACGTAGAAATCCAGCGTCAGGATGCAGGAACAGGCGCAAAAAGGGCAAGGCATAACAGCAGCCTTTTGGATGCACACATATTAAAGAGTGGCGGGGAAACGGAGGACATTCCCGATAGCTATGTCATCTTCATTACAGAAAACGATGTGATGAAAGGAAACCAGCCGATCTATCCGGTAGAGAGATATGTCACAATCGGGGAAGAAAAAGTATTGTTTGGTGACGGTTCACACATAATATATGTCAATGGGAAATATCGGGGCGATGATGAAATTGGTAAGTTGATGCACGATTTTTCATGTACTGAGCCAGATGATATGAATTTTGAGGAACTTGCGAGACGGGCAAGATATTTTAAAAACGACGAGAAAGGAGTTGCAGCCATGTGTAAGATGATGGAGGATATGAGGAATGAGGCGGCGAAGGAAGCGGCAAAGGAAGCGGCAAGAGAAGCAACGAAAAGGACAACAAAAGACAATGCACGCAGACTTTTGAAATTGGGCAAGATAAAAGTTGATGAAATAGCTGAATGCTTTCCCGATTTGTCTGATGGCGATGTGAAAGAACTCGAATCCGAAGCTATGCAACTGGCGTAAACAATTAACTTAATATCACAATAACAGCGTAAAGGCGCATGGAAACAGTAAAATGTAGACCATGCGCCTTTTTTGCGTCCAAAAAGAGGAACATGAGCGACAACATTCAGACCAACACCACAGGGCGATTAACGCCCTGTCTGCAAAAGAAGATTGATAAGACAATTTACTTAGTCGAAGTACATTTTTCTGATACAAGTACCCAAAGCGTGGGGGACAAGCTGAAGCGTGTCATTCTCCATGATTTAAAGCATGGGAAAAAGGGCAGGACAGGAAAAATAATGGGAAATGACGAATACATACTTGACAAGTTGCAACAGGGGGTACATTCCAATACAAAGCAGATACGTGAAAGATATCAGCATCAATTTTTTCTACACGCCCATTATACCATTTATCAATTACTTCAAAACGAGTATTTATGGCGCGAGCCAGCATATTTCGGTTTATGCCTTTTTCATCCATAAATGTTTTAATGTCTATTGTAATCGTTCCATATTGATTTATCGTAAATAATTCATTTAAGAGATTGTTTAAAACATTAATTTTAATTAACTGGAGGAAAAACGAATGAAAAATCAGACATTAACAGGCTATCCATCAATTGATAAACCGTGGTTAAAGCATTATAATGAGAAGGTTATTGATCAAAAAATGTCGAAACTTAGTATATTTGAATATGTTTTTCAGGACAATCACAAACATACGGATGATATTGCCATCGAATACTATGGTCAAACAATAACATATGGGACAATGTTTCATAAGATTGAAGAAACCGCCGCCGGACTTGCCTCTATTGGTGTCAGGCAGGGTGATATTGTTTCTTTTTTGGCTGTCACTACGCCTGAGATTATTTATTCAATTTATGCAGTAAATTATTTAGGGGCAGTCTGCAACATGCTCGACCCGAGAATGTCGATAGTATTTGTTTTCAATTTATTCCTCCATTTCATTCACAAAAATAACAGGGTTGACAATTTTGACTTCTGGTATTGGAGTATTTAGTAGTTTTTTGTCTGTAGTTAAATAATATGCACAATGGGCTGCTATAGCGCAGGAAATGTGCAACGCATCATATGGTTTTTCCCGTTTTCATAATCTAAAATGTAAGACCATACTAAATCATAAGCACCTTCTCTGATTTTTTGTCTGAATATATAGTTTTGCCTGTGCCTCAAGGTGAATTTTAACTTGTGTTTGATCATCAAAAGGTCTATTATAACAGCAATTATCTAAATAAATCCGCAATGTCATTTACCACCTTTATTTAGTATACCATAAGAGCGCCAATTAAAAATAAATTTTTTTAGGAGGAGTTTGAGAATGCCGCGTACCGTCCTTAAATACAAAACACCGCATAAAGGGGCACGGTCTTTTTCCCATTCTCCCAGCCGAAATTTCTAGCGGAAAGTTTAATGGCATAGTCGGGTTTAAAAGTTTCCATATAGACTTTCAGGCTCTTAGCTTTGGTGTTATCTGCGGATTTGACTTCAATAGGGATCAGTCTGCCGCCTCGCTGGATGACAAAATCAATTTCAGCGCCGCGTGCGGATTCCCAGTAATAGGTGTTATATCCATTAATAGTAAGCTGGATATTCACATAGTTTTCAGCCATGCCGCCCTTAAAGTCGTTCAGTTCGTCCACCATATAGAGCACATCGGCTGCTGTCAGCTCTTTTTTGGCGCAAAGTAATCCCAGATCAGATACATAAATTTTGAACGCGTTGATGACACGGTAATTTTCCAGCGGGTTTTTAACCTGCCCACCTTATATACCTGCGATACGATGCCGGAAAGGCACAGCCATTCAATGGCGTTTTCAAATTCCGCAGCACGCCCCCTTTTTTGATCAGCTTATATTGAAAGCGGGTATTCTTTTTGGAAAGCTGTGCGGAAGGCATCGGCGTATCGGTTTCGAAGCATTTTTTAATCTGTTCCGCCAGCGCGTCCTCGCCCAGCGCAAGCATAAATTCCTCCAAATCCATCGGATAGAGGGTTTTAAGATCGACTTTGCCTACGGGGAAAGAAAATTTTGTCCTGCTTACTGCGACGCCAAGGAGACTGCCGGCAACGACGATATGATAATCGGGGGCATCCTCACAAAAGTATTTCAGCGAAGTTCGCGCTGAAATCAATGAATTATTTAAAAAATATCACACCAAATTACACGAATATTATGAGATGTTTTACACAAAACGACGTGAAAAGAAAAAGGGGGAATCACTGCCTTTAAGTTTTTCACTCTTTTAATTCCCCCAGATCTTGCACCAGCCGTACCTCTTCCAGTCCGGAAATCTCTTCCCGCACTTTTTCAGTATCGGCATTCAGCTGAACACTGAGTCGGTAATGAAAGGAATCTTTCAAAGGATTTTCCGTAAAGGAGGCAGCCAGCTCTTCATTTAAATAGGTGCTGCTGAAATTCGCCCAGGCTTCATCGCCGGATACAGAGCGGCAGGAAGAGACGCCGGGAAGCTGGGAGAGCTCTTCACCGATGCGGTCGATTTCTGTCTGTGACAGATCGGCGTCCATAAAAACTGCCAGATTCTTTTCCTGATAGATGTTGTAGGCGAAAGAGGTCGTTCCGGACACAACGATCAAAACGGCGGCAGCCAGCGCGAAAGCGAGGCGGGAGACACGGACGAAGGCGGGGCGTTTTGTCTGAGGGGCAGTACAGCTCTGAATCAGGTCATTTGCCAGACCGGCGGGCATGGTAATTGTGTTTTTTATTTGCATCATATCATTTTGATTCATAACAAACTCCTTTCCAGGGTTGGTAAGATAATATTTTTCATGCTTCATTCAATGTGTGAGATTCTTTGTCTTGTCGTGCATAGTCGGTTTCTGGTTCGGACATTGCTATTTTCAGGGCTTCCCTGCCGCGCTGCAGGCGCTTTTTCACGGCATTTTCTGAAAGCCGCAAGATTTTGGCGATTTCACTGACAGAATAGCCTTCAAAGTAGTGCAGGATTAGTACAGACTTCCATTTGACGGGCAGGGCGTAAAGCTCTTCCAGATGCGCCTGCTGTTCGGGCGCGGGCAGGCATTCTTTCAGCAAATCCAGGTCTGTATAAGTGTGTCTTTTGCGGAAGCGCAGGCAGTCCATACAACAATTCGTTGTGACGCGGTGCAGCCAGGCACGCTCATGTGCCGCCGACGTAAAGGCAGGCGCTTTCTCGAAAAAGCGAAGCAGCACTTCCTGCAAAACGTCCTGCACATCGTGGGGATTGCCCAGCAATAGGTAAGCGCTTCGATAGAGCGCATCGCCGTGCGCCTGTAAAAGCTTACGGACGTCGGTTTCACTTTTGTGCATCATGTCTCCTTTCCGTTCCCAAATGAGAGGCGGGAACTTTCTTTGTTGAGGTCTCTTGTCCTATATACGGCTGACAGAGTAATTTGGTGACATTTTTTAACATTAAGAAATGCGGCGGAGAATAGACTTTATATTTTGGCTGTGCTATAATCGTCGCAGGCTCGGCAGCCTGCGACCAAAGAATGACCTTGTCATTCTTTCTGAAATGTTTTACGGTACTTGCTTTTGTGATTATGATAGAAAGGAGTACAAGTCATGTTATCATTTGAGAGCGATTATATACAAGGGGCACACGAAAAAATTCTCCAACGTCTGGCGGAGACGAATATGGAATCTCTCTCCGGTTACGGCAGCGATCCGTATTGTGAGAGCGCGAAAGAGAAGATCAAAAAAGCGTGTGAATGCAAGGATGCGGAGATTTTCTTTCTGGTGGGCGGTACGCAGACGAATCTAGTGGTGATCAGTTCCATGTTAAAGTCTTATGAGGGGGTTGTTGCGGCGCAGACGGGGCATGTGAGCGTCCATGAAGCAGGCGCGGTTGAGCACAGCGGGCATAAGGTACTGACGATTCCGGGGCATGAGGGAAAGCTGGATGCGGCGGAGCTTTCGGCTTATCTGAAAACTTATTGGAGCGACGTGAATCATGAGCATATGGTGTTTCCGGGCATGGTGTATATTTCTCATCCGACAGAGTACGGCACCTTGTATACAGAGGCGGAGCTTTCAGCGGTCGCGGGGGTGTGCGGGAAATATCAGATTCCTTTATTTTTGGACGGCGCGAGGCTTGGCTATGGCTTGATGAGCCGGAATACGGACGTGACCCTTCCGATGATTGCCCGCTTGTGCGATGTGTTTTATATCGGCGGCACAAAGGTAGGCGCACTCTGCGGAGAGGCGGTGGTTTTTCCGAAGAAGAATATGCCGCCGCATTTTATGACAATGGCGAAACAGAAAGGCGCGCTGCTCGCCAAAGGGCGGCTTTTGGGGATTCAGTTCGACACGCTTTTTACGGATGATCTGTATTTTAAAATCAGCGAAAATGCCATTATCATGGCAGAAAAAGTAAAAGCGCTGTTCCAGGAGAAAAATAAGCGGTTTTTCGTTGATTCCCCTACGAATCAGCAGTTTATTATTTTGGAAAATGAGGAAATCAAACGCCTGCAGGAACAGGTGCGGTTTGATATCTGGGAAAAGTACGATGAAAATCATACGGTTGTGCGCTTTGCCACAAGCTGGGCAACAAGCGGGGAGGATGTGGAAGCGCTGCGGGCGTTGATTCTGTAGGACGGCAGTTGATGCAATCTTTACTGCGAAAACGAGAACGTTTTTGGAGCTGTACAAAGAATTTTAGAAAAGTGCAGCTTTTTTAAGATATGGAAGGTATTATCTATAGAAACACAGTGACTGTTTTGTGATACGAAGATATGAAATAGTCAAAATGAGGTCATTATGACAAAAGAGGAACAGATCACAGCGGAGGATGCGATAGACCGGTATGCTGATATGGTGTACCGGCTGGCACTGTCGCAGATGAAAAATAAGACGGATGCGGACGATCTCTTTCAGGAGGTATTCGTCCGATTGGTCAGCCACATCGAGGAATTGCAGTCCTGGGAGCACGTTAAGGCGTGGCTGATCCGGGTGACGGTCAACTGTGCGAAAAAGCACTTTGCATTGTACTGGAATAAAAATGTGGATTATATAGAAGATGAGGAAACGCTTCGGGGCGAAGATGCCTATGAACCGCCGGAGGAGCATCCCGTCACGGAAGCGGTACAGAAGCTTCCGCCCAAGTACCGGCTGGCGGTGCACTTGTATTATTACGAGGAGCTGACGGTTGCGGAGATTGCGAAGCTGACGGAACAAAAGGAAGGCACTGTAAAGTCGCAGCTTCATCGGGCGCGGGAAATGCTGAAAGATTTGCTGCGGGAAGAATCGGGATAGCGGCAGGATGGCAGTCAAATGTCTGCAAGCAGTCACTTAGTTCATTGTTTGCGGGAATAGATTGGATAGTGCAGGGAACAGCGAATAAAACGAGGAAATCTTATATTATGACGGAGCAGTATAGGAATCAATATAAAAAAGAAATGGCACAGGTATATGCCCCCTTGGAGCTGATCGAAAGAACAAAGGCGGCTGTACGGGAGGAAGAGAACAGATTGCAGCAGCAGGCGGCAGGCGTTTTTGTACAGGAAGTTGAGCCGAAGGCGGCTGATATGGATGTTCAGAAAGCTGAGAGACGGTTTACAGCTGTCCGTAGGTGGGCGTATCCGCTGACGGCGGCGGCAGCAGTTGTGATTCTGGTATCGGTATCCTTGACAATGCGGGGGATGAAATCGGGGGATAGTTCTATGAGCGGCGCTTCGGAAGCTCCCGCTATGGAGTCGCCGACGGAGGCAATCATTGAGGAAGCTGCTGAAGCGGAAGAAGGGGTCGTGGAGTCAACAGCTGGCGCAGTGGAAGAAGAGGCGGCAGCAGGCGTGGCTGAAATGACAGAGGCAGCAATAGAGGAAGCTGTAGCGGATTTTGCAGAAGAACCGATGGCGGATATGGTGCAGATGAACAGTGCGGCGGATGCAGGAGAATCCGGGGCAACAGCAGGCGCAGCGGCGGAATCTGCACGAAAGGAAATGGCGGATACGGAATCTAAGGCGGCAAAGGAAGAGCTGTCTGATACGCGGGCGGCGGATATGATAGAGGATGCAGCGGCAGCGCTGGACAGTATCATGATTGAAAAGGTGGAGAAAAAGCCGGTGTTCTGCGGTCGTTCCGATACGGAAAGCCATATTTATCATGAAAAAGTTTTCCGGGTCAGAAAGGACGGGGCTATCTGGAAGGCATATGTGGAGGCGGAAGGCGGAGGCGGGTATGTGCTTCGCGGTGAGGCTGAGAATCTGGAAGCGTTTCTGGAAGCGGGGTATGAGAAACTTATGAGTGTAGAATAAATGATACAGCCATCTGCCTGGGGGCAGGTGGCTGTAATAATATTTATAAACTATTGCCAGACCATATGAAGCTCACGTTTGTTTTCAACGCAATCCGTAAGATAAAGATTGATGAGTGTTTGATAGGGAATCCCGGAGCGATCCGATAAATCCTTAAAATACTCAATGGTATCAATATTGAGATTGATCGTGACTTGTTTTTTCAGTTTTTTCGCATATGGATTTTTCCTGGGATTTAAATTTGGGATATCGTATTCATCTCTCATAATCGTTACCTCCTGCGTATTCATAATAAATTTCTGTTTCCTTTTTCGTTGCTTTTCTTGCTGAAATAATTCGGATAATTTCATCTTTGTTTCTATAACAATGGCTTACAATACATAAATTTTCATATTTGGAAATGCCCAAGATGAGAAATCGGTCTTCTTCCACAGAATGATCCGGATCATCAAATACAATGGCATTGTCATCATCAAATACAGTTTTAGCTTCTTCAAAATTAACGCCATGTTTAGTAATATTAATTTTATTTTTGTTATCATCCCATTCAAATAATATTCCATTCATAATTATATTATACATATATTATATTTATTATCAAGAAAAATTTTTTGCAACCATTTCTTTCCTTCATGGGTATTAAGGATAGAGAGACAGAAAAATATTGTTGAAAATGTCTCTCAGGGAGGAAACAAAAAAAGCTGAGAATGGGAGGAAATGGGATGAAAAAGGCAATCAGAAAATCAATCGTATTTGTTATGGCGGGAATATTACTGCTGACAGGCTGCGGCACGCAGGATGGCGGATCTTTATCGGAAGCCCCGGCGGCAGAGTATGTTTCTGAGGGAGCACCGGAGATGAACGATACGGCTGCGGAAGCGGGCGGCTCTATGCCGGATAGTTTAGAGAAGGCGGAAGAAATGACAGGAATGTCAGAAAATGGCGGAGCAAATGCTTCTATGCCTGCAGGGGAAAGCAGCGAAAAGACCGCGGGAGAAGTTGGGACGGCGGAAGCAGAATACGGGACAGCCGCGGATGAGGCGGAAATCTATGCAGAAACAGAGGACGATCTCTGGAATGCGTATGACAGAAGCGGCGGCATGGAGAGTAAGTCAATGCAGGATGCAGCTGCCGATCTGTATGCGAAAAAGGACGGTTATCTGGAATCCTGTTATGATTTTGACGACGAGATTGGCTGTTATGCAGGAAACGAGGAATACGAGGAATACAGCAAGTGGCAGGAGAAGGGATTTTCGTCTGTGATGCTGCAGCCGCTTTCGACTTTCTCCGCAGATGTGGATACTGCATCCTACAGCAACCTGCGGCGGCTGATCAGGGAGGGCTATGATCTGGATAGTCTGCCTGAGGGAGCGGTCCGTATCGAAGAAATGCTCAATTATTTTTCTTATGAATACGACGACCCACAGGGGATGGAGCCTTTCGGCGTGACGACGCAGATTGGGCGCTGCCCCTGGAATCAGGAGGCGGAGCTTCTGATGATCGGCTTAAAAACGGAAGATATCGACTATGACCATGCGCCTGCGTCGAATCTGGTATTTTTGCTGGATGTGTCCGGCTCCATGGATGAGCCGGATAAGCTGCCGCTTTTGCAGGAATCCTTTACCCGTCTGACGGAAAATCTCACCGCAAAAGACCGGGTTTCCATCGTGACCTATGCGGCGGAGGACAAGATTGTATTGCAGGGCGCGCGCGGAAATGAAAAGCAGAAAATAAAGAAAGCGCTGAACAGCCTGGAAGCGGGCGGCGGCACATACGGCAGCAAGGGGATTACGTCGGCGTATGCCCTTGCAGAAGAAAACTTTATCGAGGGCGGCAATAACCGCGTCATTCTCGCGACGGACGGAGATCTGAATATCGGGATGACCAGCGAGGAAGAGCTGGAGGCGCTGATCACGGAAAAGAAGGAGGCGGGAATCTTTTTGTCGGTGCTGGGCTTTGGCACGGGCAATATCAAAGATAATAAGATGGAGCTATTGGCGGATAAAGGAAACGGCAATTATGCTTACATAGACTGCCTGCGGGAAGCGGAAAAGGTACTGGTGGAAGAGATGTCGGCGACGCTTCTCACCATCTGCAAGGACGTAAAGTTCCAAGTGGAGTTTAATCCTGATGTGGTGGAGGGCTACCGGCTTTTAGGCTATGAAAACCGTGCGCTGGCAGCGCAGGACTTTGACGATGACGGGAAGGACGGCGGAGAGATTGGCGCAGGGCACAGCGTAACGGCGCTTTATGAGATTGTACTGTGTGAACCGTTGGATGACAGACTGACGGACAAGGAAATCCGTGATCTGAAATATGGCGACGCGTACCGGAAAAAGCGCGGTAATGCCAAAGAATCAAATGCCTGCGGGCAGGAGTGGCTGACGATCAGCTTACGTTACAAGAAGCCTGCGGGTCATGTGAGCACCCTGTTGGAATATCCGGTGGGTTATGCGTGTTATCGGAATGATCCTTCGGAGGATTTTGTGTTTGCAGCGGCAGTGGCGGAGTTCGGGCTTTTGGCGTCCCACAGCGAATATCCGGAAAACGCTTCCCTGCGACATGTGCGGGAAGCGCTCTCAGAATTAAAGGGGATGGATGAATATAAAGCGGAATTTGTGGAGTTGGTGCAGGAAGTTTGGTAAAATAAAAGGCAGAGCGGATCTTTTTTGTCTGCTCTGCTTTTTTCTGCACAGGCAGGAGCGCCTGCCCGAACTGCATTCAGAAAGCCCAGATTACATTGAAATCTGTCTGTGGGAAATGGTATGATAAAATGGTTGGAAAAGAAAGACAATCATAATCAGGGAGTGCGCCATGCCGGAATATGGAGTGCAAAGAACAAATCTTAACATTGCGATTTGCGATGACATCTTACAAGATGCAGAGACAATCCGCTGCTTTGTTAAAGAGCTTATGCAAAAGTCCGGCGTTCGCTGTAAGTTCGATCTGTTTGACAGCGGCGAGGCTATGCTTGACCGTGTGAAAACAAAGGATGCCAGGTATGACCTTTATTTTGTTGATGTATTGATGGGCGGTATCAACGGGATAGAAACGGCGGACGCTGTCAAGGCGGCATTGCAGGACTGCCAGATTGTGTTTGTAACTAACAGCCAGGAATTTGCTGTGGAGGCGTTCTCTTTAAATGCGCTGCATTATCTGATAAAGCCCATTACCAGGGAACAGATTGCGGAGGTATTTAAACGTTTTTCCATAGAAGCGCCCAAACCTTATATTATGGTATATGATGGGACGGATCAGATAAAAGTTTTTCTGGATAATATTTTGTATCTGGAGAGCAGCCATGACAGTAATGCGCACAGCAATACGCATATCATAACAAAATCATGTCGTATAACGGTACGTAAAGCTTTGTCAGAAGTGGAAAAACTGCTGGGAGAGGATTTCCTGAAGCTGCACAGAGGTTTTGTAGTTAATATGGCATTTATCGAACGGATGGGCACGGATCGATGTATTTTGAAAAACGGATCGGAGGAAATTTTGTCCAGGCGCGCCCGCGCGGAGCTTCGGGAAAAATATAAAAACTATTTGAGTAACCGTATTAAGAATTTAGGAGAGGATCTATGAACGGCATTTTTTTGCAATGGCTGGGATTTATGCTGTTGATTACCCCCTTTGCGCTGCTGTGCTATGTCCCCTTTGAGAAAAGTGCGTTCCGTCCGGAAAAGAGGGTGGCATGGGTTGCTATGGCAGCGGTGTTGGCGGTTCTGGCAGCAGGTTTTTCTCTCCTGCACTATATTTTTCCCGACGGACAAAACATCCAGCTTCCCGGCACGCTCTATATGGCGGTTTCCGTCCTGGCAGGCATCGCAGTATATTGTCTGACCGTGCAGGAGGCGATGGTAAAAAAGATCATTGCATTGTGTGTCAGCGTTGAGGGCGGTATCACAGAATATCATCTGGCATCGCTGCTTCTTTATCATACACTGCCTTTTTATTCCAAATATGCAACGGATTCTTATATGTTCACCCTTCCCGGTGTAATCTGTTACTTTTTGCTGGATTTGCTTATCATTCCTCTGCTTTTTCTCTTTTTTTGCAAGATTTTGCGAAAATATTTCAAAAAAACCCAGTCGGAGGAAATCAACCGTCATCTGCCGTTTTTTGCCACAATGACTTTTCTGTATCTGACTATGGCTTTTGCGATTGGAGTGAATGATCGCTATGAAAATGCAGTGAAAATCCTTTCTATCAGGCTTTTCCTGTTTATATTTTCTATTTTCTGTGTATTTGAAGCATACCGTTTTTTGTTTTGGGAGATTGAGCAGAACCGTGAACGGAATGAATTTAGGCATCTTCTGGAAATTCAACGGCTGCAGTTCGAAAAGCTGACAAGCGATATTGAAAACACCAAACGCATCCGACATGATATGAAATATCTGCTCCGTACCCTCGGCGCATTGGTGGGCGACGGGCAGACAGATAAGGCGCTGGAACTGATTCGCCAGGAAAGCGACCAATTTGCGCTCGTTGAACAGCATAATCACTGCAATGAGCCATGTTTAAATGGGCTTCTCCAGCATTACACGGCGAAAATGCAGGATGCCGGAATCCGCTTCCAAACGAATATCCGGATAGAAACGCCGCCGATCCCAGTCTCAGAGCTGCTGATCCTTGTAGGCAACCTGCTGGAAAATGCGCTGGAGGCGGGAAAAGCGTGTGACGGGCAGGCGTTTGTGAAATGCAATGCCGGCATCGTCAACAGTATGCTGGTCATTTATATGGAAAATAGCTGTAGAGAAGTCTTTTACGAGAACAGGACAACTGCGGAATCAAGGCAGGAAGCGGGACAATGGTTGTCCGCGAAGGATTTTTGTACGGAGAAGATCGGCGGCGGTATGGGGCTGAGAAGTATTGAACAGATTGTCAGGAATCATGCGGGTGGTGTGGGGGGGGGGGGAGCGGAATACCGAGTGGAAAAGGGGAAATTTATAAGTCGGGTGATATTGCAGATTGAAAAGTAATATGGGTCAAAATTTCAAGAATGGCGGCAGGATCGGGCTGATATGACAGGAGGGCATGATGGAAGCAAAAAAAGGGCAGCAATTTATTGGGACGATCAAGGGAAGGATAATACTCTGTGCGGTATTGAGCACGGTATTGATCATTAGTGTGACGGCTGTGATCAACGGCATTGCATTGAGGAACGCAATGATGGCAAGTGAGTATGACCTATTGCAGACAGAGGCGGAAAATACCTGTGAGAATATGGATGAATGGCTGGCCAGACAGGGAACTGCCGTAGAAACGATAAAGACGGCGCTGGAAACGATGGATAGAGAAGACACGGACAGTATTATGGACTTTTTGGAGGTGAATCTGGCAAAAAATCCGGATGCGCTTATGTATTACTGTTGTTTTGGTTATAATGGCGGCGTGTTTCCGGCAGACCACTCCTCGCTTGACCTCGACCCGACCACCAGAGGCTGGTGGACAGACGCTATAGCAAAAGGAGCCTTGATCTACACAGAGCCTTATACGGATTTTGCAACAGGGCAGATGATCGTTTCCATTGCTGCTCCCTGTAAGGTTGGGGATGAACAGGCGGTCATGCTCGCCGATATTACGATTGACAGTTTGATCGAAAGGGTAAAAAATATCAGTACGGATGAAAGTATACAGACCTTTCTCGTAGCCGGCGATAACAGCGTGATCACACACGAAAATGAGGCATTTCTGCCGAAAGAAGAAGGGAATACCATTTTGACAGATGTGCTGGAAATCGATCTTGACCGTGGAGAAATTTCTACATTTACCGATTATGATCATGTGCAAAAGTATTATATCGCACAGCCTGTAGAAACAACCGGCTGGAAGCTGGGTATTTCGCAGAGCACCTCCGTAATTAACGATAAAATCAGAAGGAATTTAGCGCTGCCGCTCATAGCAGATATCATTCTCCTTGTATTATCAATCCTTGTGTTAAATATTGTTGTTTCTATCATGTTAAAACCGTTAGGCGGATTAAAAAGATTTGTGAAAGAAAAGGTAATCGGGGCGCAAAATTGCAAAACCGAAAAGTCAGAGGAAAAGGAAATTGCTTATCTAATAGAAGAATTGGAAAGCAGGGTCATCTCTACGATTCAGAAAACACAGGAGGAAACGGTACATATCAGAGATATGGTGTCCGGGACAAACGCCCATGTGGTAGATATGAATGGGAATATCATGGAGATCAGCTCCGTTATGGAAGAAACAGGGGCAAGTGTGGAGGAGCAGTCTAAAAGCATCCAGGATATTGATGATACCTGTAAGGAAGTGGTGGCTGCGATTGATGAATTAAAGGGGAATGCGGGGACGATCACAGAACGGGCAGATGAAATTATCGAAAAAGTGGAACAGATGATACCGAGCGTCTTACAGGATAAAGAAAGTGCGATTACCGTAACTGTAAGCAGCAGAGAAAAACTGAAAATAGCGATTGAAGAAACGAAAGTGATCGGTCAGATCGTAGAAGTATCACAGGCGATCAGCGAAATTGCAGATCAGACAAATCTGCTTTCTTTAAATGCCTCGATCGAGGCGGCAAGGTCGGGGGAAGCCGGACGGGGTTTTGCGGTTGTGGCAGATGAGATTAAAAAATTGAGCGAGATTACGGGAAGTGAGATAGAAAAGGTAAATGCCTTGACGGATAAGGTCTTAAACAGTGTATCTGCGCTTTCGGAAGCAAGTAATCAAATCATTTCTTTCTTGGATGAAGTGGTAATGAAAGATTATGATATGCTGGAAACACTTGCGGATAATTACAAAGAAGATGCAACGTATTATGTGCAGGTCAGCAATATGTTAAGTGAAAAGACAAGCGGACTGCATTCCTCTGTTGTAACCATCAATGGAATTTTAGATACGATCAATCTCTCCCAGCAGGAATTGGATACCGCAGTACAGCTGGTAAATGAAAATTTGCAGCAGATTACTTATGCGAGTGAAACGATTTCGGATGAAACACAGGATATAGAAAAAAGCATCACATCTTTGCAAACCACTATCCAACAATTTAATGTATAATCAGAAAACGCTTCCTTACAAACAATATATGCAGGAAGCGTTTTCTGATTTGTTTATTTTCTATTTTACTTCGATCCTAGCTACTTCTTCTTTCGCGGCAAGCTCTTTCTTGGGGAATTTGACTTCCAGGATGCCGTTATTGTAGGAAGCATCGATATCGCCGGGTTCCACGTCGTTCACACGGAAGCTCCGGGAATAGGAGCTGTAATAACGTTCGCGGCGAATGTATTTGTTGGCATCCTCGTCATTCTTCTCCTCTTTATGGGAGGCGGAAATCGTCAGCAGATTGTCCTTTAAGTCGATGTTGATATCGGACTTATCAAAGCCGGGCAGCTCCGCCTGTAAAAGATAGCTGTCGCCCTGGTCGATCACGTCGGTCTTGAAGGCGTCGAAGGTAGCCAGTTCATTGCCGCTCCAGAAATTCTTAAAGGCGTCGTCGAACATTCTGTCGAAAGAATCCTCGAAGAATGCGGGTTTGTAGTTGCGATTGTTCCATAATGCAGGTCTTAACATAGTGGTCACTCCTTTTCTTGTTTTATTATCAGTATGACCGATATCAGAAATCTGATACGGCGCTGAAGTTTAGTTTGGGAGAACAGTTGAATTTCATCTGTTCTCTTGTTCTTTGTTTGTATATGTTATACATCAAATAGAACAAACAATCAATAATGGAAATATTAACTAATTCTAAAGAAATCATAAAGTGCAAAAGGGCAGGCGAAACCGCCTGCCCAAAATACGTACCTGCTATCCTAATATATGAAGGGAGCTAACTTCTCCTTAATTGTTTCATCGTCCGAATCATAACTGAGCGGAACGGGTCTCGTCAGATCAAGCGCCATCACGCCCAGAATAGATTTCGCGTCCACGACTCTTCTGCCTTCCCCTAAATTGAAACAAAGATCAATTTTATCGATTACATTCACAAACTGCCGGAT
>JAMPGN010000095.1 GCA_023663915.1 Eubacterium sp.
GATTATTTTATCATCGCAAACGGCACGAACCGCAGCCAGATACAGGCGCTCTCCGACAATGTAGAAGAAGTTTTAGGCAGGGCGGACGTGCCTTTAAGACAGATTGAAGGGTATAACAATGCAAACTGGGTGCTTCTGGATTTTCATGATGTGATTATCCACATTTTTGATAAAGAGAACCGCTTGTTCTATGATCTTGAGCGTATCTGGAGAGATGGTAAGATGATTGAGGCTGGGGAACTGTAATAAAACGAGCTGACGCTCGTTTGCGAGATTTGCTTGCTTACGCGGCGCAAACTCGAACTTTGCTAAGGAATTTTCTCCAAAAAAGCCGGCATTGTGTTGGTTACACGAGTGCCGGCTTCTTTTGACAGCTTGCTGTGACGCTGTCGAAAGCTGATTAAAACATCAATTCATTTTATCGCCACGGTTTTTATCCATACAGACGTGCTACGATTCGGCTTCCCTTGTTGTTCCGCCTGCGTACATATAGAACGTGATAATATAAAGACCTGCGATACCTACTAAAGCATAAATAATTCTTGAAAGCCATGACATATTACCGAATACAAATGCCACAAGGTCAAAGCTGAAAAGACCGATCAACCCCCAGTTGATAGCACCGATAATGGCAATCGTCAAGGCAAGACAATCTAAACCTTTATTTTTCATGTTTCTTTTCCCCTTTCATAAGAACCTTCAAGCTTCATAAGCAAAAATAGTAACTGTCCAATGAATGTATACTTATCCAAATAAATGGACAAGATACAAGACAGTTACTATTATTATGTCTTATGTAATGTCTGTTATACTGGAAAATAAACCAACATAACAAATGAATAGCAAGTAGACAGAAAATCAACAAAAATAAATAATGAATAAACAATAAATCAACAAAACAGAAGCGTTACTGGCGGTACAGTCTGAAAACGCCAAACACTTTCCCTAAAATCTGGCAATCATCAACGATGATCGGCTCCATGGAATCATTCTCCGGCTGCAGGCGGATATGCCCGTCTTCCTTATAAAATGTCTTGACAGTGGCAGAATCGTCAATCAGCGCAACAACGGTATCACCATTGCTGACCGTCTGGCAGCATTTAACAAAAATCTGGTCTCCGTTAAAGATTCCGGCATTGACCATCGAGTCACCTTTCACTTTCAATGCAAAAGATTCTCCGCTCGGAACCATATCCGCCGGAACAGGGAAATAGCTTTCAATGTTCTGTTCTGCAAGGATAGGCTGACCCGCCGCAACCTGCCCGATCACCGGAATGGAAACCATCTCTGTGCGCACCATCTGGAAATTATCATCACAGATCTCGATCGCGCGCGGCTTCGTGGGATCACGTCTGATATAACCATTCTTCTCAAGCGTTTCTAAGTGGGAGTGCACGGAGGAAGTAGACTTCAGATTGACAGCCTCACAGATCTCACGGACTGCCGGCGGATAACCTCTCTTCAAAATCTCTTCCTTAATATAATCAAGTATCTGTTGCTGTTTCGCAGTAATCTTACCATATCCCATAAGTGATAACCTTATCCTTTCTTAAACTGACATATTAAGCCATACAGAACACAAGAAAATCGCTTCGCAATTATCTTATATCATCGAGCAATTTCCTATCACATGAAAAATCTCCATGACTGTTTCAATTAATATTAGCATAACATAGAAATCAACAAAAAGCAAACATATATTCAGAATATTTGTTCGATAATTTTATTAAAAAGTATTGACATGCGAAAATATGTTCGATATAATACAAACATAAAGAACATTTGTTCACAACATATGTTCTAATTTGAGAAAGGACGGGGTGATCGAATGTATACGGATAATATGAAACATATGCGGATAGAAGATGTAAGAAGTGAGAGAAGAATCCTTAAGAACCGAATCAGAAGACAGCAGGAAATGAAGAAGAATTTCCTTATATTTCTCATGACACTCTGTTTGGTCGTGCTCGGTTCTGTCTCATTGAGTGGTTTTCGTTCCACTGCGAAGAGCGATTCCATAGAAGCTTCTTATAAATATTATAAGAGTATCACGGTTGCTAATGATGATACACTATGGTCCATCGCCGAGAAGTATATGGATGAAGACCATTATGAATCCATTTATGATTATATTAATGAAGTTAAGAGTATGAACTCAATGACAGATGATGTGATACACTACGGAGAACATTTGATTGTTCCTTATTATGATACAGAGTTTGCAGGCTGATTTTATATGTGTTTATTACATTGTTTCAGTGTATTGATTTATATTACATATTATTTGATTCGATGAAATGGTTCATATGGCATGATAGAATTAATAATAGATGGAGAGAATGGGGAAGCCTCGCAACGATGATATGACAGTTGCGAGGCCTTTTCGAGTTCGCGACGAGTTTTCTTAAGATGCAGGGCATCTCTTAGGAATTACTCATAATCTCGAAAACGAGCGTCAGCTCTTTTTTGTTATTGAATAGGAAATTGCGGTAGTGTAAATCATTTAGGGAGAATGCGAAGCATTCTCTTAATCGTCGCTGCCGAGCGACGATTTTTTATTGTTCCGGGCGTTTTTCCCGAAGTTTCACCTTATCTGCGGCGTACCGACGGCGTTCATCCTCTAACGCTGCATAGTGTTTCTTGGTCGTATTGACATCTTTATGTCCAAGGACATCGGCTACCAGATAGATATCCCCCGTCTCGCGGTAGAGAGAAGTGCCGTACGTGCTTCTAAGCTTATGCGGCGTGATCTTCTTAAGGCTCGTGACCGTAGAAGAGTATTTTTTGACCATATTCTCTACGGCGCGTACAGATATCCTTCGATTTTGCATGGACAGGAAAAGCGCGTTCTCATGACCGGACTGAGGGATGATATGATAACGCTCGTCCAGATAATCCTGTAGTGCGTTTTCCACCTCTTCCCCGAAATAAATAACGGCTTCGTAACCACCCTTACGCCGTATTTTAATGCCGTTGTTTTTAAAATCCACATCACCGATATCAAGCCCGACACATTCCGATACACGGATACCCGTTCCCAAGAGCAGTGTGAGTATTGCCACATCCCTCGTCTTCGTAAATTTGTGGAAACGCTGCTGTGATTTAGTCAGTCCGGTTCCGTCTTCCACCTGGTCTAAAAGGATTGCCACTTCATCTGCATCGAGCCGGATAATCTCTTTTTCATGCAGTTTCGGAAGTGGAACAAGCACGGCGGGGTTTTTCTCGATCAGTTCGGCTTGGAAGTAATAGTTATAGAAACTTCTAAGCGCTGCCAGTTTCCTCTTTTTGCCGCGTTCGTCATTGGTGTAGACTTTGCCGTCTTTTTCATAGTAGGAGAGATATTCGATATACTCCTCGATGTCTTCCCGTGTCAACTGTTCGAGAAGCGTCAGAGGATAGTCGCGGATATCCATGCGTCCGCAATAGCTGTTATTGTCGTGCAGATACTCAAAAAAAACACGGATATCATAGGCATAAGCAAGCCGCGTCCTTGCCGAAGTGTACTCGCTGATGCCACGGAAAAATTGCTTGCAGAAGGGTGGTAATGTGTCCAGGACATCACGCATTTTCTGGACATTGCCGATATTTTGCTGGTCATGATAGTTATTGTTATTTTTTGCATCCATTATAGTTCCCATCCTTTCAGTCCGCCGCTTTGAATGGCAGTAAACATTCTTTCTTTGACACCCGGAGTCTCCAGATTGATCTTGCGGATAAGGTTTTTGATATATTCCCTCTTGGTATGTCCATCTGCGGGGCACGGGCTTTTGACTACGGGGACATCGTATTTATTTACGAAGCCGATCACATCCGCTTCATCCATATAGATGAAAGGGCGTATCACGGTAATGCCCGTCCGATCCAGATAAGTGACCGGAGAAAAAGTATGAAACCTGCCCTCATAGACAAGCGACATCATCATCGTTTCCACCACATCATCCTTATGGTGCGCATAGGCAACCTTATTACATCCAGCAGTCTTCATTGCGTCATTTAACGCGCCTTTACGCATTTTGGCACAGAGAGAGCAGGGATTGGATTCTTTCCGGTCATCAAAAATAATCTTGGCAATGTCTGTTTTGACGATATGGTATTCTACATCGAGCGAAGCACATAGCTCCATGATCTTGTCCAGATTCAGGTTATCGAATCCAAGGTCTACCGTGACGGCACATAACGTAAAAGGATTCGGGTAGAAGCGCCTAAGTCCCTGCATGGCGTAAAGCAGCGTCAGACTATCCTTGCCGCCAGAAATGCCGATAGCGATTCTGTCACCTGCTTCGATCATGTGATAATCGTCGATCGCCTTGCGCGTCAGACTGTATACCTGTTGTAATTTCATGGAAATAACAACTCCTTTTTACGATAGATGTATATTTTCGAGTTCGCGAAACGAATCTCGCAAACGAGCTTTGCTCGTTTTTCTGCATTATAATAAACGCTTGTACTTATTCCGAGTTCGCGAAGCGAATCTCGCAAACGAGCTTTGCTCGTTTTATTATACAAAAAAATTGATTTCTTAGCATTATTTTTTTAAAAATATAATGCAGTTTATGAAAAAAATGGTATACTTAATATATCGTGATCATGAAACATTCTATATAACAATGTTGCTTGTGGTCATTGATTGATATTAATATAGAATGGAGTTGTTTTGTCTAATGAAGTTCAAATTTGACAAGAAGTATTTTTATTGGGGTCTTACTGCTTTTTTGGTGATCGTAGCGAGTATTTTATTTTACTACATTCTTTTTCACAGATCCAGCCTTACAAGTGGTATCAATACAATAATCGGGATTGCCATGCCGATTATCGACGGCTTTGTCCTTGCCTATCTGATGACGCCTGTGCTCAACAAAATCGAAAAATGTATTCTTATGCCGATCTATAAGAAGACGAAACTTCCTGAGAATGCAAAGACGAAACGGAGAATGAGAGGGCTTTCCATCTTAATAACCATTGTACTGATCCTGATTGTCTTCTATGAGTTTTTCGGATTGATTATTCCGGAAGTGGTGCGCAGTATCCAGAGCATTATTTTCCAGTTTCCTATTTATATCAATAATCTCAGTAATTGGGCGCTAGGGCTTATGAAGAACAATCCCGATCTGGAAGAGGTCGTAAATGGTCTGATTTCACAGTATTCCTCCAAATTGCTGGAATATCTCAACAGCAACCTGCTTCCGCATATCAATGATCTGCTTAAAACGCTTTCTTTGAGTGTGATCGGTATCTTTAAGGCTGTGTGGAATCTTGTAATCGGATTTATCATTTCTATCTATGTGCTTGGAAGCAAGGAGAAATTTGCCGGACAGGCGAAAAAAATTGTATACGCGCTGTTTGACCGTAAATCCGGCAATGAGGTAGTCTCCAATTTTCGGTTTATACATAGCACATTTATTGGTTTTATCGGTGGAAAGATCATTGACTCGATCATTATTGGAATTATATGTTTTGTCTGTACGAGCATCATCGGAACGCCTTATGCGATCCTTGTCAGCGTCATTATCGGTGTAACGAATGTTATCCCGTTTTTTGGTCCGTGGATCGGCGGAATACCGAGTGCACTGCTGGTTCTCATGGTTGACCCGAGGCAGGCTTTGTATTTTACGATTTTAATACTTGTTATCCAGCAGTTTGACGGTAACATACTCGGACCGAAGATTCTCGGCGATTCCACCGGGCTTTCCGGCTTCTGGGTTATCTTCGCGATCACGATTTTCGGCGGGCTGTTTGGCGTCTTGGGAATGGTGGTCGGCGTACCGATTTTTGCGGTATTTTATGCCGGTGTCAGGGCAGGTGTCAACAGAAGGCTTCGCAAAAAGGATTTGCCTACCGATATACAGCCTTATATGATCGTAGGGCAGATTGATGAATCGAAAGTTTTTACAGAGTACGTACCTGTCAAGAAGAAAAAGAAGAAGGAAGAGGGCAGTAATGAGGTTTCTGATTCAGCGCGTGAGTAGCGCCGGTGTTTCCATAGAAAATAACACTGTCGGGGAGATCAGACAAGGATTCTGTGTGTTTGTCGGTATCTCCGGCAGTGATACCAAAGAAATCGCAGATAAAATGATCCGTAAATTGATTAATTTACGGATTTTTCGTGATGAAAACGGAAAGACGAACTTAAATCTTTCGTCGGTGAATGGAGAATTGTTAATAATTTCACAATTTACATTATATGCCGATTGCAAACACGGAAATAGACCATCTTTTCTGGATGCAGGCAAACCCGAACCTTCGGAACAACTATATCAGTATATCATAGAAAAATGCAAAGAATATATTCCCAAGGTGGGACATGGCGAATTTGGCGCGGATATGGAAGTTTCCATTGTCAATGATGGTCCGTTTACGGTCTGGCTGGATTCGGATGATCTGTATACATGATATATTTTTAGCGAACCTTCAAGAAAACAAATGATACAAATTGGACGGTTGAAAAGGGCAATATTCTAGACTTGGAATATTTGTCTAAATTGAGTCGATATAATATTGTATATTCATGGGGTGTATTGCATCACACAGGTAATTTGTATCTGGCATTGGAAAATGCACATAACATGGTGGCAGATAATGGAATATTATTTATCAGTATCTATAACGACCAGGGACGAGCCAGCAAAATGTGGTATATGGTAAAGAAAACCTATAATCATAGTCCTAAAATACTGCGTGGATTGATTCTTGCACTGTGTTTCATAAGATTATGGAGACCTACAACAATTAAAGATATTTTAAAGGGCAAACCATTTCATACATGGCGCAGTTATATAAAACAACGCGGCATGTCACCAAAACATGATGTGATCGATTGGGTAGGCGGTTATCCCTTTGAAGCTGCAAAGCCGGAAACGATATTTGATTTTTATCATCAGAGAAAATATACGCTGGAAAAATTATATACGGCTGGCGGTGGTCATGCATGCAACCAATATGTTTTCCGAAAAGATAGCCCTCAAAAGTCAAGTTTAACGCAATAGTTGTCTAAAAGCCGCTGTATACGGCTTTTAGACCTTAATGTATCGGTTTCCGGAAAAAACTAACCAACCTCAGACTTTACATTTTTCTCTATAACCGCTATAATGATTGTAACTACTAACAACTGTATCAATTAGAAGGCGGTGAAAGATGGTACTTGAAGAAATGAACAACGCTGAAATCATACAAAGGGGCATTGAAGACTTTAGGGAAGTTCAACGATACATGTTATTAGCTCGAAAAGAACATGCAACCAATAAAGTCCCCCGTCAGGGGGGGATTGCTCTTTATTGATTCTCGTTAAGGCTTTGGAAACAAAACACTAATCCAGCTACAATCAAAACTAAACAAATAAAAAAGGGGATTATTAAATCCAATCCTAAAATAGCACCTATTATTCCCGTAATGCCGTGATAATCCCAATCATGTGGAGCAGAAAAGCATAAAATAATTATTGCCCCTAAAAAGCCCATTACCTGCCATGCAATGCCTAAAATCATCTTTTTCATAATCTTATTCCTTTTTCAAATGCTGTTTTATCAATATAAATCAAATAAACGAGGTTCGTTATAAAGTCGAGGAAGCTTAACGAATTAGTTGGCTTAAAAGCCGCTGATTAAAGGCTTTTAGACCTTATCGCAGAGGCTTCCAGAAGCCTAGCCAACTATTCGTTAAACTTGTGTTTTGCGCATAGTTATGTATTGGACTTTAACCATTCCCGAACCATCATAAAAATGCTTCTTAAAAGAAAAGGACGAAAGCAAAAATACCTTCCTTCGTCCATGTTTATTGGTTTTCCTATTTATCGATTCTCAAAATCTTCTACAAACTGCACAATCAGCTTCACAGAACCGTCAATGCCAAGGATTCCGCTGTTGATGGACAGATCGTAGCTGTCGGAGCGTCCCCATTTTTTGGAAGAATAATAATTGTAATAACTCTGGCGGGATTTATCCTTCTTGTTCATCATATCAATCGCTTTCTGCTCAGATGTGACATCATCAAAACGCTCCATAATATTTTTTACTTTACTGTCCTGGTCCGCATGAATAAAAAGATGCAGGCAGTTCTGGTAATCATGCAATGCATAATCCGCACACCTGCCAACGATCACACACGGTCCTTCGCCTGCAATCTTCTTGATTGTATCAAATTGTGCCAAAAAAACTTTATGACTGATCGGCATATCCACAAAGGAAGAAGAATTATATCCGAACGAATAAGTATCCATTACCAGATTATAGAGAAATGAATTGGTGGGACGTTCATCATGGCTCTGTATCATCTCTTCGCAGAAGCCGCTTTCCTTTGCAGCTCTTGTCAGAAGATCTTTGTCATAAAACGGGATGCCAAAATATTCCGCTACTTTCTTGCCAATTTCACGACCGCCGGAACCGAACTGACGACCAATTGTTATAATTGTATTCATACCATCACCCTTTCTTACATGAGATTATTTGCTTTGAAAAAAATCGTTTACAATGCAAATCAATTATAATTATATTATATACATTTTTGTTCCGAAAAGCAAATAAAATACCGACAGGCGGCAATCATGAACTTTTTTGTTGTATAGGGTTGGACGGACATCTTTTATCATGTACAATATATTTTAGAATTTTTAGTAAATTACTCAAACAAATTTACAAAAGAAAATGGAGATCATACGATGAATAACATTTTAGAAAATCAAATCGAAAACTATCTGGAATACTGCCATTCTCAAAAGAGACTCGATGATAAGACACTAAAAGCCTACCGGATCGACTTAAAGCAATTTGCCAGGCAGGTCAGCCAACCAGATGATTTACACCCAGACGGGATAGAAATTGCAGAAATAACACCTGTAATGTTAGAAGAATATATCGCCTATCTGCATCGTACATATAAACCGAAAACAGTCAAGCGCAAGATTGCATCTTTAAAAGCGCTCTTCCACCACCTTGAATACAAAGAGATCATTGAACGTAATCCATTTTCCAAACTTCAAATCAAATTCAGAGAACCCGTCATTCTTCCGAAAACCATTCCCTTGAATATTGTCGAACAATTCCTTGCGGCAATCTACACACAACGCAGAAATGCAAAGACTGATTATCAAAAAAAGACCGCGCTCCGCGATGCGGCGGTCATTGAACTGCTTTTTTCCACGGGTATGAGAATTTCGGAATTATGCTCTCTTTCCGCTGATGATGTGAATCTATACGACGGAACGGTCCTGATCTATGGAAAAGGCAGCAAAGAAAGACGGATACAGATCGGGAATGGCGATGTGCTGGGGATATTGAAGAGTTATAAAGACGAATTTCGCCCAGATATTCAGCGCTGTGGGCATTTTTTTGTCAATCTGTCGGGCAGTCCTCTTACTGACCAGTCAGTCCGCAGAATGATCCGCAAATACTGCTCTCTCGCTTCCATTGAGCTTCATATCACACCACATATGTTCCGGCATACATTTGCAACGAGTCTGTTGGAAGCGGACGTTGATATCCGCTATATTCAGGAAATGCTCGGACATAGTTCCATCAATATTACGGAAATATATACGCACGTTGCCATGGCAAAGCAGAAGGATATTCTTACAACCAAACACCCTAGAAAAAATTTTAAGTTGTAAATTTTTTTAGCATTCCAACATTTACAGGCATTCCAGGTTCAAAATATATATGAGCTTAAAAGACAATATACTATTTTTTTATCAACATATCATATTGTATCTGTGCGTCAGTAACTTTTTGTAACGCATTCTCCAATGAATCCATGGCTTTCGCTAATCCATGTTCTGCCTTTTCCCTCTGCTTGTCTGTTTTTGCTCTAAAAAGATCCTGCTGATATCTTAATACTCGGGTTTCAATTTTCTGTTTTTGAACAACCGCTAACCTAAGCGCTTCTTCCGCCCTTTCTCTTTTTTTATCTGTTACAAGGTCATATTTATCTTTAATATCATTCCATCTTGGAACATTTAATTCTCTGCCTGCCCATGCTTTATAATTCTTTTGAAATACAGCTAACCAGGTAGATGCCACGGAACTGCGCAGCTTAGGTTCTTTAAAAGTAGTTTCCTCTATAGCTGAAATAAAATCCTCCAGGCACTCAAATATTGCATAGTCCGTAACTTTTTCACTATACCACACTCCAGGTCTTATTTTATGTATGACACCTTCTTTAACCTGCAGATTAATTGGATAATTTTCCATCCTCCTTGTAATTTGCCATACTTTCTTTAACCATACATCTTTTATTGTTACAACACCATCATTATCCATATCATAGCCAAATATAAGATAATCCACGTCCAACATGTAAGGCTTTTCTTGTATTTCAAAGGCATACATCCGAAAATCCGCAATATCGAACCCAGGACTTCCGTTTCTATTAAATGCTTTTACTTCTAACAATCCTTTCGTCTTATCATCAGGATTAAGGAAAAAATCAGGCGGCATCTGCGTATTTTCGCTTGGTGCATATTCAATACCTTTTGCATCTAACCAGCCCTGCAGCCATTCCTGCATAATATTTCCTACTACATCTTTTTGCTTAACGATGATATTAACATCGCCTAAATAGAACTTTATCTGTCCCTTTAATTCAAGAATACGGTCATCGTTTAATAATTTGTTATATATCTCCTGGGCTGACAACCTCATTTGATTTTTCTCCTCCAACATTATTAATATAATTTTGTCCTAACCTTAATGCGATATCTTTTATCACTGGAACGCATACCGTATTTCCCAGCAAATCAAACGCATCCTCTTCATTTAGTTCATCCAAGTTATAATTATCTGGATATCCACATAATCTTTGGCACTCTCTTATTGTCAATTTGCGAATGCCCGCTCCATCAACAACTCCTAATTTGGCAACATCCATTGCCACTAAAGTTGGCGCGATATCATTTGGATCCAATATTTTTGAAAACTCAAATGATAGCTTACCCGCAACAATATTGTAACCTTTTTCTTTTGTTGTATCAGGCACACGCTTTACTGTTCCGTTATCTCCTCTGACCTGCTTTTTGGGATACTCATAAACCAGATATCCCATGTCCGTCAAATGTTCCAATATGTCATGCAAATTAGGAACATTGTAAAATGTGCTTATCTGTGCTTCCGTTAGCGGCATTCCATCCATCCACTTTATACCTATCACTTCCGCCCAGTGTTTTTTTCTTCTCTCACATAAAAGTACATTCAATAACTTTCTCTCTTCCAGAGAAGTTTTCCCTTTCAAATCAATATCCCATGAATGAATGTTGTTTTCTCCACCGCGCTTATCTTTTATTGACTTACCTATTATTTCCCGTGTCGTATAATTTGTAAATAATCGTCTCGTAAATTCAGTCTCGACCGTGGGCAATCCGTGTTGTAATATATCTCCTAAAACGGATTCCCTATGTTCAAACTTATCAAGATTTATCGCTTCATCAAGAGTACCAACTATATACACTCTTTTTCTGCTTTGTGGTAAACCAAATTCTTTCGAGTCAAGCAATCTGTGATTTACTTTATAGCCCAGATTTTCCAAATGGGTTATAATGATATTTAATGTATTGCCATTATCATGATTTATGAGTCCTTCTACGTTTTCGAGCAAAAATCCTTTTGCTGGTCTTTTAGCATTTATCTTATCTTGAAGTATTCTTTCAATTTCAAAAAAAAGCGTTCCTCTCGTATCTGCAAATCCATTCCTATTTCCAGCTGAACTAAAAGGCTGGCAGGGAAATCCTGCTAATAAATAATCAAAGTCCGGAATATCTCGATCTGTATCTGCAAGTGTAATATCCCCATAAACATTTTCATTCCCATAAAACCCTTTATATGCTTGTATGGCATATGGTTTTATTTCCGAAACAAATACGCATTCCGTTTCAAGTCCAAGTTCTTCCATAGCTTGTTGGAATCCTAGTCTTATTCCTCCCAAACCAGCGAATAAGTCAATAATTCGTGGCATCATTGATCCTCCTTTGATAAACGATTCCACAAAAATTGTATCACTTTAGGTATCTAAAGTCTATTATGTTTTATGAATCCTCTTTTTTGTATCCGATCTCAATTGTACTATTCTTTTGTTTCAATTCTTCCAGCATTTCTTTCACAATTTCTTTGGAAGATGCCTCTATCTTGATCAGCTCATCGGAACTTGTTTTTATCATCAAAAAATACATATCAAAACTTGCCACACCGCAGCATAATCTTCCGTTTACCTCTTCTATGCGCAGATAAGCCTGTGTGATTTCCGAATACAATAACGGGTGCCATTTAAACCCCTTTTTGTAGATTAGCTCCTGTTCGTTCAATTTGATCTTCTTATCTTCCATTTCGCTTCCCCATTGTTTTCCTATTTAGAAAAGGCACACCCGTTTAGATACAGATGTGCCTTCCTTGAAAAATTCATTTATAAGGCTTCCACAAATCGATTTATTTCGTCTCGCTGCCCCAAAGAACCTTACCGCCGTCGATCAAGAGGATCACGGCTAAAATTACGATCGGAACAATGATCACGTTCTGCAATACATTGGTGAAGATTGCTGTACCGTCCAATCCGCCGCCTATAAGCGCCGTCATGTTATTCTTAAAGGATAATACAAGAGATACCAAGGTCGCACATGACATAAAGACGATCGGGATGTGCAGCATCTTATTATTTCTCTTATGTTTCTTTAAGTAGGTACCGACTGCAAGGAATGCAGGCACAGCAACTAACTGGTTACATGCACCAAATAACGGCCATACTTTCTGGTATCCTGCCAGACAGAGTGCGAAGCCGCAAATCGCCGTGATGATCGTGGCAACATACATATTGTCCAGTTTCATCTTCTTGCCGGCTTCTGTGCCCGCAAACAGCTCCTGGAACATGAAACGACCAAGTCTGGTAGCCGTATCCAAGGATGTCAGACAGAAGCAGGAAACAGCAAGTGAGATAATCGTGTAGGTAGCGCTTACCGCGCCCTCCGAGAATCCGATTGTAGCAAAGAATCCGGAAATAGCCGTAGCAAATACCACCGTCGGTGAGCCATAGCCCGCTGCCGCAAACTGTCCGTCTGTTGTCAGTGTTGCAACTGCAATCAGGGAAATAACTGCAAGCACACACTCGATCAACATGGAGCCGTAACCTACCAACAGGGCATCTTTCTCATTGTCGAGCTGCTTAGAAGTAGTACCGGAACCGATCAGTGAATGGAAACCGGAAATCGCGCCACAGGCAATGGTGATAAACAGTGTCGGGAACAGGTAGTTCGCCCCAACATGGAAACCGATAAATGCCGGGATCTCGATTGCAGGATGAGCTGCAAAGATACCAATAATAGCCGCAATTATCATAAAGTAAAGCAAGAAAGAACTCAGATAATCCCTAGGCTGCAACAAGATCCAGACAGGTGTAACGGACGCAATCATGATGTAAATGAACACGAATGCAATCCAGAAGTTCTTAGAAAGAACGATCGGGAATGCAAGACCGAGCGCCACACATGCTGCCAATAAAATAACACCTACTACGGATGCAACCGCCATCGGAGCATTCTTTCTGTATACGAAGAAACCGAAGGCGATGGCAAGCGGAATGAACAGTATAGATGCTGTAGCAACCGAACCATTTGCGTCACTTCCGGTAAAGGAGTTTGCAACGATATCTGCGAATGCTGCGATTACGAGAAGCAATACAAGCCATGCAAATACCGTGAACAAGACTCTGCTCTTACGACCGATATTCTCCTCGATAACCTCACCGAGAGATTTTCCTTCATGACGGATGGAAACGAAGATCGAACCAAAGTCCTGAACAGCTCCAAAAAAGATGCCGCCGACTACGATCCACAAGAAACACGGAAGCCATCCGAAGAAAGCCGCCTGAATCGGTCCGTTGATTGGACCTGCACCGGCGATAGATGAAAAATGATGTCCCATCAGAACCGGAGTCTTGGCAGGGCAATAATCAACACCGTCTTCTAACTCGTGTGCTGGTGTCTTACGGCTGGGGTCGATTCCCCATGTCTTGGCTAGGTATCTGCCGTATGTAAGATAAGCTACTACGAAGATTACAATAGCCAGCAAAATTAATACTACTGAGTTCACATTAATCCCTCCTAATTTAATATATTTCTTTCGTGCGGCGTTTCACGCCATTCTTATATGAAATAGATTGCTCTATCCTATAAGCATCCGAATGGAAAGCATCTGCTTTCCTACTGCCGGGCTTCTCCGGCATTCTGCTCCTCAAGCATCTTCTGATAGCCGGGCTTCCCCTTTTTTACATCCTGGAAGGTATCTTTGTATGTCTTCGCAGATTTACGCCCGACATAGTTGGTATAGACCTTCTCGTCTTCCATTGTCGCGCATATGATGTGTGCCTGGGCGAATCCACGGACGTTGAACTTATAACCCTTCTCATACTTAAAACGTCTGACAGCCTTCTGCATCTCTTTAGAGAGCGGTTTCTCCGCGATCAGGCTGATCGTCAGATAGCTGTACATATGCCCCTCAGCGGGTAGTTCCTCTCCTTTGCGGACGAGTACCGGCTCCATATAATCCGTTATAATGGAATATGCCTCGTCAATCAGCGCCTGCTCCACCGCGTCCGCCTCTAGGAAAAGAATGTGTTCATAACTGTCGGAAGACCACATATTGGCTTCCCGTACTAAAACATATTTCTCTACATGTGAAAAAAAGTACCCATACGCAGGGTACTCTTTACCATGAATGACGTATGGCTGATAGATATCAAATGTACCCGAGTATTTCCGTAACAGTTGATCTATGTAATCAGCAGTTCTCATTCTAATACCCCTTTGTATTAATATAGCAGTTAATTCAATTTTCAAGTCCACAGAGTAACTTTTTCGGAAAAATTCACCTATATTTTACACACTATTCAAATTTATCATATTTGCATAAAATACAATATTTTATAAAGAGTTTCTTTAGAAAATTTTTAGAAAATTTTTATGCAAAAGATTATCTATAAAATAT
>JAMPGN010000096.1 GCA_023663915.1 Eubacterium sp.
CCGCGATCGCCTGATACATAATATACTGCTGTGCCTGGGTCAGTGCGTCTTCTTTGAACCTTGCCTCATAATCCTGCTGACTCATTCCGTAATACACCTGCATATATTGCACTAATGACATCTGCTGTACAGTCGCCTGCGCGGTCATGGAATCCACAAGATTCTGGTAGAAACGGTTCACCATCTCTGTCGGCGGCTCCTCAAACGTACTGTTTGCCATAATCGCATCCGTCAGTGTATTCTCGATCGTATTCTCATACGTCTGCACTTCGCTCTGATAGAAAGTGTCATACAGATAATCCTCGAACTCCTTCGTCGTCGTACAACCTTCTATATTTAATGACTGCACAAACTCATCCGTATATTCCGGCAGGTTCTGTCTGGTGATGCTGTTGACCGTGACTTCAAATACCACGGGCACGCCCGACAGATCGAGATTGTTCTCATAAGGATCCGGAAAGGCAAGCTCCAGGGAACGCGTCTCGCCAGCCTTTGCACCGATCAGCCCATCCTCAAATCCGTCAATAAACTGGTGGGAACCAATCGTCAAGTCGAATCCCGTCCCGGCGCCGCCGTCAAACGTCTCCCCGTCGATATACCCCGTAAAATCAATGTTGGCAATATCGCCTGTCTCAACCTTTCCGTCCGTCACTTCTTCCGCCGTTGCATTCTGAGGCAGGACATAGAGCTGGATATACAGATCCACCAGCCCGTCCTCGACAACCGGCTCGTCCGCCGACGCCTCGATCCCCATATAATTACCTAACGCCACATACTTGGATGCCTTGATGTCTTTCAGATACTCTTTGCTGCCGCATGCAGTCATGAGCATAGAAGCTGCCATAACCGCTATCAGCGCGGTCTTCTTTCTGCTTCCGTTCCTATTTTTTATCTGCTTTTTTTTCATAATCAATCTCCCATTCCTGCCAAACTCGCGTGTCCGGATAGAAACACAAATCCCACGCGTGTAAAAATTATTTTACGTCATCTATTTCCATAACGGCTAAAACCATACCTTATTAATATATCATAATCTTTTCTTTCTTAAAAGAGTTTCTTCTGACATTTAGAAATCTCCTTGCTTAATGCCGGAATCAATGATAAAATATCTTTTATATTATAGGAAATTCTCATGCTTAAATCGAGCCTTGTTCGATTTTGTACATGTAGTAAGTAATTTCGGAGGTAATCTAATGAGCACATTATCGATTGTTTTGTTAGTCATTCTGGCAGTTTTAGTCATTGCCGTTATCGTATTATATTTTCTGGGCAAAAGGGCGCAGAAAAAACAGGAAGAACAGCAGGCGCAGATTGATGCGATGAAACAGACAGTCTCCATGCTGATCATAGATAAGAAGCGCATGAAACTGAAAGACGCGGGTCTTCCACAGGCAGTCATGGACCAGACCCCGAAGTGGCTGCGCGGTTCTAAACTGCCCGTCGTCAAGGCAAAAGTCGGTCCGCAGATTACAACCTTAATCTGTGAGGAGAAAATTTTTGACTCGGTTCCCGTAAAGAAAGAAGTCAAGGCGGTAATCAGCGGCATCTACATAACAGATGTCAAAGGACTGCACGGCAAGCCAATCGTAACAGAACAGAAGAAGAAGAGTAAATTTAAACAGTTAGTGGAGCGCGCACAGGAGAAGGCGGGGGCGAAACCGGTCAAGTAACAATCCTGCTTCGTCCTGCCACGGGAAATACAATACTGTACATTCCGGCATGCCCGGAATAACGAAAATTGCCATAAAGCAGCAGCTTTCTCCATTAATTTAGAGAGAAGCTGCTGTTTTCTTTGGAGCATATGTTAATTTTAATATGACAATCCGAGAGAAATTCGTAATTAACGTCCAGCGAATAATCCACCTCAACTGTAATGTTGTCCTCAAGTTCTTCCAGCCGTATCTTCTTTGTGTCAATCCCTATGAGGAGCTGGCCGAAAGGGGTATTGTAGTTCGTCAGGTTCTTTTTGTTTTCCTGAAAAACCATGTGCACGTTCACCAGGCCGTTTCTGGAAAGTTCCAGCATATGTTCGCTGAATTTCAACCGGTTCTTAGTAGGCTGGCTGAACCCCTCTGTAATCTCCTCATAGACTACATAATGCTTATCATTCCTTTTATAATAATCACCGACCATCACCATCTCTACTTTGTCGGCATCCTCCTCGCGCTGGTCAAACTGCAGCCCTTGGAGTGTCAATAATACTTCCTGTGTCATATTTACACCCTGCTATCTTGTTAATATTCGTCTATATTGATCACTTTGGCAGACAAAATACCATAAGTTAAGATCGAGTTGGCAAATTTCTGAAATTTATCTGCCGCATCGCTGACAAAGAAACGGTATAATTCCGTCCCAAGCCCCGGTCTGTGTCCGCTCTCCAATCCTTTTTCCTGTAAAAGCCGCTTGAGTTCCATAGCCGTCTCATAAGCGGGATTGACTAATGTCACGCCGTCGCCCATGATCTTTCCGATCGTGGAGCGTATGATCGGATAGTGTGTACAGCCAAGGATCAGTGTGTCGATCCCTACGTCGATCAGTTCCGTTAAATATCTGCGGGCAATCTCGTCCGTCACCGGGTCTTCCCACAACCCCTCTTCCACTAATGGCACGAAAAGCGGACATGCTTTGTTGAGCACCATCGCGTCAGAGTCGTTTTCTTTTATGTACCGGCTGTATATGCCGCTGCCGATCGTCGCTTCCGTGGCAATCACGCCGATCTTATCGTTTCTGGTCGCCCCGATCGCCGTCTTCGCGCCGGGCCTGACCACGTCGATGATTGGAATATCCACGTCTTGTACCAGGGCGTCCACAGCGCACGCGCTGGCGGTATTACAGGCAACTACGATCGCCTTGACCTCCTGCGTCTGCAGAAATCTTACGATCTGTCTGGAAAACTTCGTGATCGTCTCAGGCGACTTATTACCGTACGGCACACGCGCCGTATCTCCGAAATATACGATCCGCTCGTTGGGAAGCTGACGCATGATCTCTCTTGCCACCGTCAGTCCGCCAACGCCTGAATCAAAAACCCCAATAGGGCGATTACGCAATTCTTCCTGTTCTGTCATAGTGCTCTCTTTCCAATCTATTTCTTACTCTTTTTCTCTTCTAGCCATTCCATGAATCTGCTTCGGATAACGATCTCGTCACCCGATGCGCTTAAAATCTCTCTACAGTCAATCTGCTCGGACACGATCTCCTGTCCCTGCGAGACAATGACCTGGATACAGGTGTTCTCCGTAAAGCACAGTTCTGGATACAGAAGCCCCCACCATGCAAAAGCCATGATGCTTACCGCCGCCGTCCTGACACGCAGGTCACAATAACCTTTTTTAACAAAAATTTTGAGGCTCTCTCTGTTCAAAATATCGTCACACTCCCGTCTTGCCACTGCTCATCATACGAACATATTTTTATTACAATAAGAAGTGTAACCGTAATCCGGCTTTCTATACATCGGAACATAGATTGTCAGTCTTTATCTCTTTTTCGTTTTTGGCGCTTGTTCATGTTCCAGACGAATCTGCCGTATGATGGACTTCTCCTGATTGTCAATATGGAGTTTCGCCGCCCTCGCCGCGCCTTCTTTATCGTGCCTTATAATGCTTTCATATATCATTCTATGCTCGTTGACCAGATTATCATGACGATTCTCTTCCTTAATATATTCAAAACGATACCGATACATCTGCTCTGACAGATTGTTGATCAACTGAATCAGCCGCTCATTGCCGGTCGCATGCACGATGATGTCATGGAGTTCCACGTCAGCTTTTGCTATGATCGTCGCGTCTTTCGTCTCGGTCGCGCGTTCAAATTCCTCGCACGCCTCTTTCAACTGTTTCTTCTCCTCCGCGCTGATCCGGTCGCAAGCGAGCTCTACACAGAGTGCATCCAGCGCACGCCGTACTTCTAATACATCCCTGAGGTCTTTCTCCGTGATCTGCGCCACTTCCGCACCGCGGCGCGGGATCATGATCACCAGCCCTTCCAGTTCCAGCTTGCGGATCGCCTCTCTGATCGGCGTCCTGCTGACCCCGAGGCGGTTCGCCAGATGAATCTCCATCAGTCTCTCCCCCGGTTTAAGTTCTCCCGTCAAAATTGCTTTGCGCAGCGTGTTAAACACGACATCCCGCAGCGGAAGAAATTCGTCCATTGCTACTTCAAAATTGTCTCCCATACAAACCACACCTTTCCTTTAGTTCGCATTCTCTGTTTTGGCGCATCTACTTCATTCCACACATGACATTTTTGCCTGTGCGTATTTACCTGTCGCTCATGAATCTATATCATTACGAAATACTGTCACATAAACCTGATTCGCAAGCCCTTGTTCCCGCACCGTTTCTGCTGCCATTTCGGCAGCCACCCGATTTTCAAAAATACCAAACACAGTAGACCCGCTGCCGCTCATCAGCGCATTCTCAGCCCCTTTGCTGCGCAGCAGCTCTTTCAGTTCTTCTATCACAGGATATTCCCCAACTGTAACTGTCTCAAGCACATTGCCCATCCTGTCGGTAATTCCTCTCAGATCTCCGACGCGAATCGCCTGTATCATACCATCTATATCCGGATGTTGTGTCCGCGTATCCAAATGCAGATTCCCATATACGAAACCCGTGGAAACATTGATATCTGGTTTCGCCACCACAAGAAAACAATCCGGCGGCGCTGGCAGGGGAGTCAGGATTTCGCCTATTCCTTCCGATAACATCGTGCCGCCTGCAAGACAGTAGGGAATATCCGCTCCCAGTTTTACGCCTAACTCCTGCAATTCCGGCAAAGAATATCCCATCTCAAAAAGTTCATTCAGCCCCTTCATGGCTGCCGCCGCATCAGAACTACCGCCCGCCATGCCTGCAGCGATAGGAATCCTCTTCGCCAGCGTAATCTTTACGCCTTTCGTGATTCCCCGTTCCCGGAACAAAAGCTCCGCCGCCCTGCAGATCAGATTGTCACCATTCACAGGAAGTTCCTCATGATCTGTCCTTAACACAATCCCCGGCCGCTCTATTTTCTCAAACAACAAATCATCGCAGATATCCACTGTCTGCATGATCATCCTGACCTCATGATAGCCGTCACTTCTGCGCCGCAGAACATCCAGACCGATATTGATTTTCGCATATGCTTTCTTACTGAGCTGTTCCGCCATCATAATCTGCTCTTCCTCCTTTTGTCTCCATCCGGCGTCTCACCGAATACGGCAAAATTGCATTTTGTATACAACATTTGATTGTATTTAATTATATACAATCCATATCTTTTCGTCAACTACACTGTTACTTTCCTTTGCTATTTCTTATACTATTTTTTATCCCCTTTTTCATTTGTGGAAATATCTCCTCTCATGTCATGAACGAGGGCAAAATTGTTATAAAAAAATAATTTTTTCTGTCTTTACTCCTAATTTTTCCAAAGGTATGATACGATATAGTATGTAGAAGCGGGATGTTATCCCCGCGTGCAACCGGAAACACAAATATTACATTCCAAGGAGGGATACCAATGAGCGTAAACGGAGTTACAGGTGCAACAAATACTTACGATGCTGCCTATCTTGCAAACCAGACAGTTGCTGCAAAACCAGCCGAAGAGAATACTTCTGCAGAGAAGGCTGCTGAAGATAAGAAGGATACAGGTGTTGTCTACGAGGCATCTAAGGATACGGGCGCCAAGAAAACTTACACACAGAACACGAACCTGGTAAACAAGATGAAAGCGGACGCTGAGGCTCATGCACAGCAGTTACAGAACATTGTCCAGCAGTTGATGACCAAACAGGGACAGACTTACAACAATGCGAACGGTATCTGGTCGATCCTTTCAAGCGGCAACTTTACCGTAGACGCTGCTACCAAGGCACAGGCTGAGAAAGATATCGCAGAGGATGGTTACTGGGGCGTTCAGCAGACATCTGACAGGATCATTGATTTTGCAACCGCACTGACAGGCGGCGATCCGAATAAGATTGAAGAAATGCGCGAAGCTTTCAAGAAAGGCTATAAGCAGGCGGAGAAGACCTGGGGCGGTGAATTACCGGATATCTCCAAGAGAACTTATGATGCGGTAATGGAAAAATTTGACAAGATGGCTGAGGAAGCCGGACTTACGACGTCAAACTAATAGACTGCTTTCGTCAAACACGAAGTAAGCAGAGGATTTTGAACTCGGAATATGCGTAGGAATTTCCTATAAAAAACGAGCTGACGTTCGTTTGCGAGTTTCGCTTTGCGAACTCGAAATTTGCGCAGAAATTTCCTATAATAAAATAACGGGAGTCAAGTTTTCCGACTTGATTTCCGTTATTTTTATCAATTAGACCAATCTTTCAAATAGCCATTCCACGGAAAATAAAGGTATACTGTGCACAGAAACAATTTTCCAGCAAAATCGCATAAAGACGGAGGTAGGAAATGATCGAAAACAGCAAAGTACAGAAAATATTATACGGCGGAGATTACAATCCCGAACAGTGGCCCGAAGAAACATGGGAAGAAGATATGCGTCTGCTCAAACTGGCACACATTGACATCGTCACGCTGAACGTGTTCAGCTGGGCTTCCCTGCATCCTTCCGAAGATACCTACTGTTTCGATAAACTGGATAAAATCATGGATCTGGTCACACGGCACGGCATGAAAGTCTGTCTCGCCACTTCCACTGCTGCGCATCCCGCATGGATGGCACGGAAATATCCCGATATACTTAGGACAGATTTTAACGGCATGAAGCGCAAATTCGGAGGTCGTCACAACTCATGCCCTAACAGCCCCACTTACCACAAGTATTCCACTGCCCTTGCCACCAAACTGGCAGAACGCTACCAATCTTACGACAATATTGTCGCCTGGCATATCGCCAATGAATACGGCGGAGAATGCTACTGTGAAAACTGCGAGAAAGCGTTCCGTATTTGGCTGCAAAATAAATATAAGACCATTGACGCTGTCAACGAAGCATGGGACACTGCTTTCTGGGGACACACCTTCTATGATTTTGAGGATATCGTACTGCCAAACATGCTCTCCGAACATTTTGATGCTAACCGGACGACTTTCCAGGGCATTTCCCTGGATTACCGGCGTTTTAACTCGGAAAGCATCTTAAACTGTTTCCGCATGGAATACGATGCCATCCATGCCATCACACCGGATATCCCGATCACCACCAACCTGATGGGGAATTATCAGCCGCTCGATTATCAGATGTGGGCAAAATATATGGATTTCATCTCATGGGACAACTACCCTGCCTACAACGCTACCCTGGAAGATACGGCATTCAAACATGATTTGATGCGCGGCATCAAACAGGGAAAGCCTTTTGCACTGATGGAGCAGACTCCCAGCGTGACCAACTGGCATCCCTACAATGCCTTGAAACGTCCGGGCGTGATGCGGCTGTGGAGTTATCAGGCGGTAGCGCACGGAGCGGACACCGTCATGTTTTTCCAGCTTAAGCGCAGTATCGGCGCATGTGAAAAGTACCATGGCGCGGTTATTGACCATGCCGGTCATGAAAATACGAGAGTCTTCCGCGAAATCACGCAGCTTGGCGCGGAACTTGACAAAATCGGTTCCTTGACGCTCGGTGCAAGAACACAGTCCAAGGCGGCGATCCTCTTCGATTGGGATAACTGGTGGGCGACCTACTATTCCGCAGGTCCCAGCATCAACCTGCAGTATTGCGATGAAATACTGAATTACTATAAGGCTTTCAACAACCTGAATATCTCCGTGGATCTGATCGGTGTGGAAGATGAACTATCCGGCTACTCTTTCGTTGTCGCTCCAATCCTGTACATGATAAAACCCGGCTATGACGAGAAAATCAGACAGTTTGTGAAAGCCGGCGGTAAGTTCCTGACGACTTTCTTCAGCGGCTATACCGACGACCATGATCTGGTCACAACAGGCGGTTATCCGGGCAGATTGCGGGACATTCTCGGCATCTGGGTGGAAGAAGAGGACGCATTACCCGAAGGGGCGTGCAACAGTTTTACCTACAAAGATATCACCTATCCCGCTGCCCTGATCTGCGATCTGTTATATACAGAAGGCGCCCAGTCGCTCAGTGAGTATGAACAAGACTTCTATGCAGGCATGCCCACGCTCACACGCAATCTCTTCGGCAAGGGTGTTGCTTACTATGTTGCCACCCGCTCCAATGCGGATTTTTATCGAATGTTAGTGGGCGAAATATGTAAAGAAGCGGGGATCAATCCGATCATAGACACTCCTGACTACATCGAAGTGACAAAACGGAGTAACGCGAACGGTACATTCCTGTTCTTCCTTAACCATGATGAGAAGAGCCATGACATCAAGTTAAACTGTGCCGGCAGGAATATTATCAATGATGTCGTATACCATGACGGAGATACCTTGACGCTGCCCGCTAAAGATGTAGCGATCATACTTACAGACAAACAATAACATTGCGCTTTGATACCGCCGGCGCGAAATATGTCGTCCCCGTGGCAGAGCATCATGATGGTTTCCAGATGTATGCAAGCGATCTGTCCATATACAATGCCACAATGCCGCGCAGACGGGACCATGCCGGGATATTCTGGGGAACTGAAATCTTCTTTTGGAAAAAGAGGTCTGGTATTCTGCACCTCCACCCATCGGGCGGAGCATCACTGGTTTATGGGAAACGGCAAGGATTTTAACAGCGATATCAAAGAGCCGCTGCACTGCGGCGACTTCTACTGACCGTCGCAACAGAAGCAACCCGACCATCAGGATCTCCATGCTAAGCCATATCCCAACCGTGAATTTCTGGAAGACTGGCTCTGCCGCACCTGCGAGATCATCGAACGCTATCAGCCTAAGCTCCTTTATTTTGACTGGTGGATTCAGCATGAAGCATACAAGCCGTACTTACGCAAGATTGCAGCATATTACTATAATCGCGGTATTGAATGGGCAGCCCGCCGCCATCTGCTACAAACATGACGCGATGGCTTTCGGAAGCGGGATCGTGGACGTGGAGCGCGAAATTCGCGGACGCAAAACCTTATCACTGGCAGACCGACACTGCCATTGCCCGCAGCTCATGGTGTTATAGTGTTATACCACCTCGCTGGATTATAAGAGCAGTTATGAGCTGATCTGTTACCTCATCGACGTCGTCAGCAAAAACGGAAATCTCCTGCTCAATGTCGGTCCAAAAGCGGATGGCACGTTTGCCAGGGAAGACTCCGCCATCCTGCGCGATATCGGAAACTGGCTCTCTGTAAACGGCGAAGCTGTCTACAATACAAAACCATGGCGTTATGCCGCTGAAGGTTCCACCGTCGAGACGGAAGGGCAGTTCAGCGATGCTTCCGCTCCTGTTTATACCAGCGAGGACTTCCGTTTTACTGCCGGGAATGGATGTATTTATGCCGCTTGCCTAAAATATCCAAAGAACGGCTGCGTGACAGTTCATGCGCTTTCTAAATCAAGAGATGCTAATAAGCCGAACTTCCATGGGATTATCCGTGGAGTGGAGATACTTGGATTTGATGAGAAGCCGGAGTTTACGATTGATGGTATGGGGATGCATGTTTTCACCCGAAATGTTGAAAGTGATTTTCCGGTGGTGTTTAAGATTATTACGGAATAGTGATGGGATGTAGCATTGTCAGATAGTTTTTGGGAAGGGAGAGCTTCTAAGTGTGATTGTGACAAGACCTCCCAACACAAGGCGTGCATGTGCTTTGTGTTGAGAGGTCTCTTATTTCATTTAAAAACACTCTATTCTCGCCTTCTTCACCTTATATATGGTCTGCTGTGTGATAGATAATTGGATATTATTGATCAGAAGTTGGATGGATGATTAAAAGTTATTCGTTGGACTTTATAATGAAGAAAATATCAATAATTAGGTATTATTCCCATAAGAGAAATGAAAGGAATACTCATTATAATGAATGAACAAATATTCACCGGTGTTGGTGAAATATATGCAAAATTCCGCCCCACATATCCGTCAGCATTGGTTCAATATCTTTGCACCAATATTGGAATAAATGATAAAAGCGTAATTGCAGATGTAGGTTCTGGGACAGGGATTCTAACAAGACTTCTTTTGGATGTAGGAGCAAAAGTTTATGCCGTAGAACCTAATGAAGATATGCGAAAGGTTGCAGAAATTAATCATCAAGGCAGATCAAACTTTATATCAATTAATGCCACTGCCGAGGACACTTCCCTTATGAAACACAGCGTAGACTATATTACTGTAGCACAAGCGTTCCACTGGTTTAATCAAATATGCTTCAAGAAGGAATGCCAACGCATTCTAAAACCTAACGGCAAAGTTATCTTGATATGGAATCGTAGAGATGAGGCATCTGAACTAGTACAAGCTATTGATTCTATAAGTCAAAAATATTGCCTACAATTTTCAGGCTCATCATGTGGAATGCGCGGTGCGAAAACCGAAAATGAATATCAAGATTTTTTTACAGGGAAATATGATACACAGATATTTCCGAATGACATTTTATTTGATAAAGAGCGGTTTATCGGGTTACATCAATCTGCCTCTTATAGATTAAATCAAACTGATATAAATTATCATAACTATATACTTGCCCTATCAGATTTTTTTAATTCGCATTGCACCGACAATCAATTAATCTTACCAAATAATACATGCTGTTATATAGGTTCTGTATAAAACAAAAGGAAGAAGAGATATCTATGCCAAAAATTTTATTTTTAGCACAATTTGCACCAACTGATGGAAAAGTTTTGGTTCCGCCGCAGACACCGGAAGAGGAATTTTATGCATCTACATATCATCAGAAGATTATCGAAGTATTAACGAAAGGAAATTATGACTTTGATACAGCAAGTGATGTCAATTATTTGATTAGGAATCATGACAAATATCAACTAGTCTGGTCTGTCTATAATCGCCTTGGATTCCGTAATAGTGAAATATTTGTACAATCTTTGTGTGAATTCTACGATATTGAATATATTGGAGCTACCCCTAATGTGCGCGCGTTGGTTGAAGACAAAAGTATGTCTAAACAGCTAGCGGAACATCTTGGAATCAAAACGGCTTCATGGGTTGTAGCTTCTAAAGAATATCCGTTGCCTCATATTCCACCTTTTCCGGGACCATATTTTGTAAAGCCGAGATTCGGCAGTGCTTCAATGAACATCGATGAAAGTTCATTTTGTCAAACATGGGAGGATGCCATTAGGAAATCTGAAAATTATTTTAGTCATCATATAGATGTTATTGTAGAAAAATATATAGATGGTTTATGCTATGGTGTTTCAATTTTAAATTCATTGGAAGGGCAGGCATTGGTTGCACCGCCACATTATACCGTATCCAACAAAATCGGAAATATTATGACTTATTCCCAAAAGCGCTTTGCTGAAGAGGGGATGTCACGCCATACCAGCAATGACACAAGCATTAATATACAGCTGCAGTATCTTTCCAAGAAGTATTTTAAGGAAATGCAGCCATGCGACTATGCCCGTATAGATTTCATTTTAGAGTCGGATAGCCATATACCATATTTCCTGGAGGTCAATGTCTTAATGAATTTAGGTATACGTGGAGGATTTGTCAACAGCTTCTTAGAGAATCATTTTAAAACATATAATGAACTAATTGACTATATCCTGCGACTCGGATTATCAAGAGTCAAGAGTTGACAAAATCAACTCGGCATCAAACCCATGATAGAAAATGCAACCAGGATGAAATTGTTCTTTCCAGTCCGAATCCTGAAATTTAATATTATTCGTAAATCGGTGTGAATAGAAGTCATATATTCTTTGTGCATCTTTTACATCACCGCGTAAGGGTTCATTTTTTATTTCATTCAATAATTTTGTATTATATATGCCATTCATATATTCAACCAACATTCTGTTGATTTTATATAAAATTTTAGTAGGTGTTACGTTTGAATCAGCAATATATTCACAAAAGATTTCGTCAAGAAAAATCAGCGCGTTGGCGGGGTCTTTTTTTGCAACATACAAGGCTTGATTGATCCTTGCATAGATGTAGGGAGTTTCTGTCGTTCCAGAATCAGATAAAAAAACGTCAAAATACTGCGTCGGATTTTCTTCCGTTTCTCTCATCAAGTAAATTCCATAGTTCATGTTTAAATATAGATATTTTGAATCATTAAATTCAAGAATCTTTTTTACTTCCTTGATTTTTTCCTGCAAAATAATTTTGGCATGAGTATCAGACTCATTCTTTATCAAATAACCCACAAAATTTGACACCGTACGATTATAGTTCACCGGATCACTATTTTTAAACTTCGATAAACAATAATTATAATTCTGAATTCCTATCTCTACATCTTCCATATAATAGCTAATATTTCTTAATAAGAAACGATAATATTGTGAACTATCAAAGTTTTCATAATAATATTCAAAGCTAGTGTTGGTTAGAATGTCATTACATTGTTGATTTTCTCCATCATTATATAGTGCCGTAAATAGCACTGCCATAATTAGGCATTTTTCATCAATACTATGGCTGGTATACACAAGTTCCCATAATTTTTGGCAGTAATCTCCTTCATGCATTCTTTCTTGTAAGAGGGCAAGAAGTATTTGACATTCCCGCTCTTGTATAAAATCGGGATGCTGTTTCAATCTCATGCTTGGAACGTCATAAATTTGCATATTATAGTACATGGAACAAATTTGAACCAGATCTTCCTTTCTTTGTAAACAAAATAGCATATCAAGATATTGCTGTTCTACTTTTTGTAGCTCTTTTTGTTTGCGGAGCAATAATAATATATACTCTTTTCTCCTATTATAATCTTTGTCCAAACTATGTATTGCAAATTTTAACTGTGGGATTGTCATTTCAGATTTGTTCATTTCAAAACTTTCAATGATATATCTCGAAATCGTCAATTTCTCAATTAATGAGACCTTTACCTTCGTCTCTGTTACAAGATTTCTATTTAAATGAATATCTTGATGTGCGTCAATGTCGATAATATCACGATTCTTAAGCTGTTTCGTGATTTTAGCAAATTTCTCATAGGGAAATTCAAAAGGAATGTGCATTATTTTAACGAAAACATGGTATAAAATCTCAATATTTATATATGTACCTAAAGTAAGCATAATTTTTAAGATACAGAGGGATTCTTTATCCAATTGGATAAAGTTCATGTTAAAGCCACGAATATATGACATAATGATGTGAATATTCCGGTCATATCGCTCAAAAATATTATAATACTCCTCTTCAATAGGCTTTCTATAATATTGGAATAATCCGGTTATCAGGTAATTATCAGGACGCTTAAAAATATTCTCCATTGTGTAGGGCACATATGTCTCATATGCTAATTTTGATAACGTTTCGTTACCCGAATAATATGGAGTCTGCGGAAGTGTCAATAGGATTTTAATATTGCTGACAGGAAATAATTTTGCCACAAATTCTAATGAAACGGGGGACAAATCACTGGTATTGTCTAACAAGATATATACGGATTGCGTTTTATTGTTGCGCTCCATTTTCTGAAACATATAAACCATTGCTTTTTCAAGTTTATAATCAGACAAATGATTTATATCGACATCTATCGTATCCTTTATTACATTTATTAAATCAACAGCAATCTTTCCGATATTTGCCAATGGAGAAAGAAAAGAAAGTGTACTGGCAGACGAAACCAATGACTTGAGTATTTGCGTTAAAACCTCTCCGCCGTCTATGGTATAACTCTTTAATTGATTTCCTTCACATCCGGAAAATATTTGTTCCGCAATTTGTACAGTCACACTTTCTTGTTTCCTGCAATCTATATAAAAGCAAAACTCTTCTTCTGTATTTAAATCAAGACATAGTTTTTTTAAGAATTGGGAAATCCCACTATTATCGAAACAATAATAGGCAACAAAATTATTTTGTGCTAAAGCTTCTTTCACTTCTTTCAGTTCATCTTCGCGTCGTGTAAATTCAATTTTTCTTGGCATAATTATATATTTTCCTAAACTATCTAAAGCATTAACAGAAATAACAATAACAGGTATCAACAAAATACGCATATTATTGCCAATACCTAATTATTAATATTTTCTTTAGATTTCACAGTAACACCTTTCTTTATTATAAAGTCCAACGGATAATATCCAATTATCTATCATTTTCATCCAAACAATTATCAACCTACATTCATACAACAGAATTGTACCACATCTTCTTCTAAAAAAACAGTACTTTTTTATAATCATAGTATTATTAATGCTATCCAATTCCCAATCAAGTATTTTTACCTTCGCTTCGTAATCCATAGAGGTCTCTGTATTCCCTTTAAGTGCCGCCTAACCTAACAAACATAAAAAGAACTCCCCGTTCCTATTCTAGTTGTATAGAAACCGAGAGTTCTTTCACACTTATCATTTCATCAAATGCTACCATCCAATCACGAAACTTGCCGTGAAATTATATCTGCTCTTCTGCCATGCACAATGTATATCAGTTCCCTTGCCAGTACTTTTCTATCAGTTCCTCCGCATGTTCTGCATATTCCGGAAATTTAAGGCGGAGTTTATTGATGGCATTTTCTTTAGTATCACGATATTCCTGGCAAACCTCGATCATAATCCTAATATCTTGTTCTTTCGTTTCTCGTGTGACTCTCTCCGTCACCTTCTCTGTGACTTCCTTGGTGACTTCACTCGTTACTTTCTCCGTGACCTCATTCGTTACCTTCTCTGTAACCTCATTCGTTACTTTCTTCGTGACTTCTTCCTGCACTTCTTCCGTTATTTCCTTTATCAATTCTTCCCGCATATCTTCCTTCGCATCATCAATAATACTATCGATCCAGTCCCCAAGCGTCATATATCCAGCCTCCAC
>JAMPGN010000097.1 GCA_023663915.1 Eubacterium sp.
AAATTATTTTCTGCTGCATAAGAAGGGGTAATTTCGGCTTAAGTTGACGACATTGACGCCCCATAACCCCCACTTCTTATTCCGGATGCGGTCAAACGCCCCGTGGATCGCATCCTTGGCAAAGACCGAGACCATGGAGCCAATGACCATACCCAGCGCCCAGTATGCGGCAATCTGCCGCAGTTGCACCATGAAGTAATAACTGACATAGATAAATTCCCTTTGGATTATTTCAAATATTTTAACCATCAATATTCACCAGTTCATAAGTACGGCTGCCAAGACCAATCTCCTCTGCATGTTCCAGCGTATGAAGCCCTTTCTGTCTTTCCACACGCTGCTGCAAGCTCCCGCTTCCCTCGGCGGCAAAGCACAGATCAATACCCGCCTGATCTATCGCCACAGGGTCAGTAGATGCAAGAATTCCGATGTCATGGATATCCGGCTTGGAAGGATTCCCATCACAATCACAGTCGATGGAAATATTATTAAGAACGCTAATATAGATAATGCAGTCGCCATTTCCGAGATAATCGGATACGGACTTTCCTGCCTCCGCCATGGATTCCGTGAACGCGGTCTGGTCCCCGCCCCAGGGGCTGGTACTGCTCTTTCCTCCCGTATGGATTCGGCACTTGCCTTCGACAGAACCGAGACCGATAGAGATATTCTTGATCGCACCGCCGAAACCCGCCATCGCGTGTCCCTTAAAGTGGGAAAGGACAATATAAGAATCATAATCGGTAAAATGAGCGCCCACATAATTCGTTTCCAGGTAGTTTCCGCCGTCTACCGTAAGCTGCACCGAACCATCCGCATCCAGGATATCCACATCCGCAATCTCCGTAAAACCATGATCTTCCGCTACCTGCATGTGCATAGCCGTCTCGGTACGGGAACCTCCATAAGCCGTATTGCACTCAACGATCGTGCCATCCACGGACTGCACAAGTTCCTTGATTAATTCGGGTCGCAGATAGTTACTTGCAGGCGGTTCTCCGGTGGAAAGCTTCACCGCAACATTCCCGCTCGGCGTCCAGTCAAGCATCTCATAAACTGCCATCATTCCCTCCGGGGAAATATCGGATGTAAAATAGACCACTGAGCCAGATTGTCCGCTGTTACTCTGGGAATCGGACTCGCTGTATTCCAGCTCTGGTTCATTTACCTGCTCCTGAACAGCCTCTTCCGGCTGCTCAGTGTCCATCTGTGACGATGGCAGTGTGGCATTCCCACTGTCAGTCCTGCCGCAAGCAACAAGACTAAAGACAAGACTGAAAACAAGTCCAGGAACGAAAAATAGCCTTTTCGATTTTCTCATCATGATCTTCCTTTCTGTTATAATATTTATTGTTTACTGCACAGACACCATTCCTGCCCATCTCCTGCTAGGGATTTCCTATAGAATAAAAGAAACAAGACCTCTTGAGAAGTCTCGTTTCGTGTGGCAATATATACCATAAGTTATAACTGACAGCCTATATTCTGACGGTATGCTATGGCGAACCATTCATCTTGCAGATACAACCTGTCTGACAGCGTTTAAAAATCTTTCCAGCATTTTAGAAGGATGCGGCGGACAAAGTATTCCGAAAGAAATCGTATACTCCCAATCCACGGGAATCACTTTTATCATTGGATGAACACACGACCACTTTTCTATCACCAGCAGGACATTCTTCTGCCGCTCACACCGATTGAAAACGTCCACGTCATAAAAATCAAAATCCATAAGATTAACCGGTAGATGTTTCTCTAAAATATCATCTCTGATCTTATCCATAAAACGACTCCATCCACGGTGAATGATCATAAGGTTCTCGCCGTAGAGATCCTCCACCGTCAATTTATCCTTTTTCGCAAGCGGATGATAGATGGAAACAGCACAGCAGATCGGTTCCCTTGAAATTTCAAATCCCGCGCACCCTCGCAAATCAAGCAGCGTTTCGTCAAAAACCCCTGTCACAACATCAATATGCTTTCCAAGGTTTTTCAATATCTCCCTGGCATTTTCCGGTGTGTTCTCAAAGGGCACAAGCTGAAAACTGACGTCTGAGCAATGCTGATGGATCTGAGGCCACAGATCCGTCAGAAGCTGGGCCGGCGTCATGGGCGACGTGCCGATATGGACAACGCTGGTTTCTTCCTGCATGGCGACCCGTGCACGGGCTATCGCCTTGCGGCTGTATTCCATCATATATTTTGCATCTTTATAAAAGGACTCCCCAGCACGGGTCAGGACCAGTCCTCGGTGCGTCCGTGTAAATAGCTGGATGCCAAGCTCTGATTCAAGTGCATTGACCTGCTTTATCATAGCAGTCGGCGTTATGTGGGATTCTTCTGCCGCTTTATTGAAGCTTCCCGCATCCGCTGCCCGGACAAATGTTTCAAGCTGGGGATTGTACATTGCGCTCACCATTCTTTCTCCGTAAATCTTAAATCTACCTCTTTTTGCGGCTTTCTTCACTATATTGTTAGGAAGTAGGGATTTTCATCTCTACTTCCTTTTTGGTTTACATAACTATTCAGAGCTATCTCTTTGCCAATAAAAGATTTACACGAACTCTTAATCATACAATATTTTGACTGCCTTGATCGGCGACCGGTAGGAAACATTGGAAATACGGATTCCCGTCTTCGGGCTGCTGGCATGAATGACCTGCCCGTTGCCGATATAGATCGCTACATGGTTGATTCTCCTGCCATTACCATAGAAAATCAGATCTCCCGGCTGTGCCTCAGACACTTTGATCGTCGTTCCACAGTTTGCCTGTGCCACGGAAGAGTGCGGAAGACTCACGCCATATTTCTGAAAGATACTCATAACATAACCAGAGCAGTCCGCACCTTTTGTCAGACTCGTACCACCCCACACATACGGATTGCCGAGAAACTCTTTCGCATACTGACACACATCGACGCGCACGTCGGAAACGCCCTGTCCGTAAAAAAGCTCTGTCATCGTGATCGCCGTGCCAAGTTCCGAGCTGACTTCCACATACTCTGCAGATACAAACACTTCCTCGTCGTCCAGATACACTCTGACCCAGTCACCCTCCACCGAAGCAACTTCCAGTTCCTCGCCGTTTGGCACCAGTGTAATGACTTCCGAATCAGTATTCGCTTCCGCCCGGACCTTCAGGCTGTCGGTCGTAACACGTGCCATCGTCGTTGCGAGTTCCTCCGCCCTGCGCTTCGCCGGAATACCCGTCAACAAATATTCAAGGCTTACATAGCCCTCCACCTTGCCAGAACTGATATGCGCCCATGTCCCGTCATCGTCCAACACTTCACATGCTGCATCTTTCGGGAGCTTACCGACAAGCCTCCCATCCTCAGCCGCGATTGCACGGACATTCAGATTATTCTCAACATTCGCAATACCGAGATTCGTATATCCCCAGTTAGCGTTTCTTGCTTTCTCGTATGCCTCTGCATACTCTCTCTCCGTCTTTGTAGATTCCAATATAGCGCCGGAACCGATCGAAGTACTCAAAATCTCCTGTAGGGAAATTTCTTCCTCAGTCCCGCTCTTCGGAACCAAATTGTCCATGCCATCTTCCGAAGTCATATGCCCATCCTCTCCATAGGCATCCTCGGTAGAATCATCTTCCGCAGGCCCTTCGATATCGTTATCACTCACGCCTAAATCCTGTACCTGTTCATCCTTTTTCTCAGAATGATCTGTATTATCCATATCTTCCTGTGCAGCATCAAACACATGAAATGTCCCGACCGGTAACAGATCCGGCAGATACGACGCGGCACTTCTCATTGGTGCAAACAGCAGCATACATCCTGCCAAAAGACAAAGCATTTCCCGTCTTTTCATTGTTATAATCCTCTCTGGCTGTCTTAGTGAAAGATTCCGACTTATTTATGTCAGTATTTCGTAACATTTTCGTAACATTTACCAAGCCATTATAACAATATAGAGGCTTTCTGTCAAATGTCTATTTCTGCCATGCCTTTTGCTTCTATTTCTATCACGCCCTTTTATGCTCAATTTGCTTCCCCATAACTGTTGGAAAAAGCAATGTTGACTGCATGATCCGCCACTCTCTCCAAACCGGACACGATATCGGAGAACAACGCCCCCGCCTCAGGCGAACACTCGTTGTTGGACAACCGCTCAATATGTTTCTGCTGCAATTCCTTCTCTTTCTCATCGATCGCCTCTTCCAGATTGCTGATATCCTCCACATGTTCTTCCGTACTCTTGACAAACATCTCAAAGGAGAAACGCAGGATCGTATTGACCATATCCATCATCTCGCCTAATTCCCTCTGTGCCTCCTTCGAGAAACTGACTCCCGTCTTGATCCGGCGTTCTGCGGCATCCGCCACATTCTCCGCGTGGTCGCCAATACGCTCGATGTCGTTTACGACATGGAAGAGCGCACCGATATTCTTCAAGTCTTCGATCGGCAGAGTCGTCTGATTAATCTTGACCAGATAGTTTGTGATCGCATGGCTCAAGAAATCGATATTCTTCTCCACCTCATGCACTTCCTCGATCTCCTCTGTATCTAACGTGATCAGAACATTCATGGCACGGTTTAAATTTTCACTGGCAAGCGATGCCATGCGGTCTAATTCCTTGATTGCCTCCACGACCGCCGTCGCCGGGTTTAATACGACCTTCTCCCCGATATATTTCAACTGATAGCTGTCTCGATAGCCCACTTTCTGATCGTCGCCGGGCACAACAAGGTAAGTCAATTTCACAATGCCCTTGATAAACGGCATCATAATAATCACTTGGAATACTTTGATAAAGATATGCGCGTAAGCAACGACACGCCCCATATCGTTGCCCGTCATGACGCTGAGCACATCTACGATCTGCTGCACTCTCAGCAAAAAGATAAGGTAGACAACCACCGTACCGATCACATTGAAGATCAAATGGATGGATGCCGCCCGCTTAGCATCTTTCTTACCATTTAAGGAAGCTAAAACCGCCGAAGTACATGCACCGATGTTACATCCCAGAATAATATACATGCCGATATCCATGCTCATGAGCCCCTGATTGGCAAGTAAGACCATGATACTGACCGTAACCGACGAACTCTGGATGATCGCCGTCAGCACTGCGCCCAGAATGACTGCAAGAAACGGGGACTTAAGGGAGGCAAACAGATTTAAGATCACCGGTGAATCCTTCATTCCCGCCATCGCGCCGGACATCGTGCTCAGTCCCATAAAAAGAACGCCGAATCCGATAATGACTTCTCCCCATCGTGAAATCTTCTGTTTCTTACAAAACATGACAATCAGCACGCCGAGCAGCAAAATGACCGGAGCCGCCTTTTCCAATCTGAACGATACGAGCAGAGCGGTCACGGTCGTACCGATATTCGCACCGAAGATCACACCCGCTGCCTGCGTCAGATTCATCAGCCCCGAGTTGACGAAACTGACTACCATGACCGTACACGCCGAGGAAGACTGGATCACCGCAGTAAAGAAAATACCTACAAGCATACCCGTAAATCGGTTCGTCGTTAACCGTTCCAAAATTCCTCTCAGTTTTGCACCTGCGACCTTTTCAATGCTGTCGCTCATGATGCGCATACCATATAGGAACAGTCCCAGACCGCCCGCCATGGATAGAATGATCGATATATTCATCTTGATTAAGATTCCCTTCCTATGTACTGATTCCCGTCAGATATCTACACGGTTCTATTTTATAGGAAATAAAGTGCAATGACAAGTCCCCATTATACAAAACTCGTCTTATACTCCCTGCCTGCGGCAATATCCGCCTCCATCTGACGTCTAAGGCTTTCGACATCCTTAAATTTCCTTTCCGGCCTGCGGAAACTGAGCAGTTCAACCATAATGTCACTTCCATAAAGATCGCCTGCAAAATCATACAGATAGGTCTCGATCCCTACAACCTTTCCCGCACTCACCGTAGGTTTGCATCCCACATTGGAAATTCCCCTGTATACTTCACCCGCCATCGTTACCTTGGAGAAGTAGACTCCGTTTGGTGGAAGAAGCTTGTCCGTTTCGGGTACGAGATTTGCCGTAGGCATCCCGATAGTGCGGCCAAATTTTTTACCATGTTCCACATACCCCTCCACGCTGTAAGGCTTGCCAAGCATGGCTGTGACCGACTCCATCCGCCCTTCCCGAACCGCCCTTCGTACCCTAGTAGAACTGACTTCCTCGCCATCCACCCTGACTTTGTCAATCAGTTCGGTACGATAACCGTACTGCGCGGCATACTTTTCCAGCAGGTCATAATTCCCTGCTCCGTTCTTCCCAAAAGAAAGATCATCTCCCGCGCAGATATAAGCCGCTTTCATTCTCCGCGCCAGATATTCACATACAAATTCCTCCGGCAGGGTGGCGGCAGTTTCCTTATTTAATGGAAACTCAATGAGAACATCAACTCCCATCCCGGCAAAAATCTTTCTTTTCTCCTCTCTGGTAGTCAGTTCCTTCTCCTCTCCCCCGAAAAAAGCCGCCGCAGACATGTCAAACGTAAACACAGTCGCAAAGCATTCCTCTTTCTTCTGCTCTATGATCTTAGAGAGCAGTTTCCTATGCCCCAGATGGATACCATCAAATTTACCGATGGCGACAGCGGTCTTCTGATTCAGTTGAAAATCCGTAGTATGTTCTATGATCTGCATGTCTATCCTCGTTTCTTTTTTCATGATTTCTAGAATTACAAAAACATCCTCACCGGTCTGAATTGTCTCTCTGCCAAGTCATAAACATATATTCCATAAAATCTCCCCTCACCATCATAGACCCTGACCTGCTCATTGTCCGCAAAACTCTGCGACTGCGTCTCACGCGCAAACTGTACCATACCCAGTTTGTTTCCATTCTGTACCATTCTAAGTCCCTGTTCGTTCACATATATCGCCCTGTCCTTTGTAAAAATAGCATCAGGCGATATAATAACGTCCGATATTCTTTTTTCATCTTTCAAATGCTCCAATTCGGACAATGTCAGCGCGTCTTCTATCCTAAAAATCCCTACCCTGCTTCTTACGAGGTATTCCATAGCCCCGCCGCATCCTAACTGCCCGCCAATATCATGACACAGCGTTCTAATGTAAGTTCCCTTGGAACATACGACTCGCATTTTTACCCGTGGAAGGACAATTTCACTGATCTCTATCTCTTTGACCAGCACTCTTCTCGGTTTGCGCTCCACTTCTTTGCCCGCCCGCGCCAGTTCGTACAGTTTCTTTCCATCCACTTTCAATGCAGAATACATTGGCGGAATCTGGTCATAATCTCCCACAAATCCCTTGATCGTCTCCGTTACATCTTCCACGCTGACTGCGTCTAGCTGGCCATCATCGCACTGTGATATAATCGTTCCCGACATATCCTGTGTATCCGTAACCACGCCAAGGCGTAAAACCGCAATATACTCTTTGTCCCAATCGGTAAGCAGATCGCAGAGTTTTGTCCCCGAACCCAAACATACAGGAAGCACGCCGACCGCATCCGGATCGAGTGTTCCTGTATGCCCGATTTTCTTCATTTGACAGATTCCACGGAGTTTCGCTACCACGTCATGGGACGTGAAGCCTTTCTCCTTATATACGTTCATGATTCCATTGTATGTGTTATTCATTCTTAAGCTGCTCCGCAATCTCTATCGAAAGATTGTTAATATTATCATGATATGTACCATTCATCGTACAGCCTGCCGCGCGCACATGCCCGCCACCGCCGAATTTCACCGCCACAGCCGATACATCTACCCTGCCGTTGGAACGCATACTCACTTTATACTCCAGAGTTCCCGTCTCATACATGAAGATCGCACAGTCAACCCCTTTGACCGACTGAAGCTGGTTTACGATCCCATCTAAGTCTTTGGGTGTCACGCGGTAAAACTCCATCATTCTACGGCTTACCATACTGACAATACATCTGTTATTCATGAAACAAAAGCTCTCTAGCACCGCCCTGCCCATGATCTGTGTTTGAAGATAAGTCTTCTCATAAAAGGTCTTTTCCACAATTTCAGAGAAGTCAAATCCAAATTTAATAAGTTCTGACACAATCTGTAAAGTGCGCGGAGAGGTATTAGAGTATCTAAGTACACCCGTATCATGGACAATGCCAATATAGAGCGCCTTTGCAATCTCTTCATCGATCGCTTCGGATTCCATCAGTTCATAGAGCAATTCCGCCGTGGAACTCCTGTCCGGCTCAATTACGTTCACATCGCCACATCCGGAATTGCTGATATGATGGTCGATGTTAATCTTTTTATGCGCCTTTCGGTAAATGGTCTCAGCGCCCCCCAGCCGGTCAGCCGTGGTATCCAGTGCAATACATACATCGTACTCCGTTTTTGTATTAAATTCTGATTTAATATCACCAATTTGACTGATGTAGTCAAAAATTTCTGCAGGTTTCTCTAAATATACATCAATTTCCGTTCCGGGCATCTCCTTTTTCAGATAAAGATACAATCCCATCACGGAACCTACACAGTCACCATCCGGTCTGATATGACCGCTTATCGCTATCGTCTTTGCATCTTTTACTTCATTGATTATTTTCATTGCCCTCTACCATCTCATCTTCTTGACTTCTTCCATTCTTCTCAATCACTTCATCGATCAATTTCGACATATTTACACCATACGCAATGGATTGATCCATAATAAAGGTAATCTGTGGCGTATTGCGCAGATTGACCGTCCGCGCAAGCTGGCTGCGGATATAACCTTCCGCGCTCTTAAGCCCTGCCAGTGTATCTGTCTGCGCTTTCTCATCGCCAAGCACGCTGATCCATGCCTTGCAGGTTTTAAGATCCGGCGCGACTTCCACCGACACCACCGAAGTCATCGGGGCAATCCTTGGATCTTTGATCCCGCCCCTGATGATCTCCGCAAGCACACGCTGCACTTCCCCGTTGATACGGGTATTTTTCACACTATTTTTACGCATTTGATAAAGCCCTTCCGTCACAGCCTCGTTAAACCCAAACTGTAACATCCTTTCTGCCAGACCCAATACACAATAACATATATTATTTTATCTTGGCACTTCCACCATAATATATGCCTCAACGATATCGAGTTCCTGCATCTTGTCAAATCCTTCAAACACAAGACCGCATTCAAATCCGGCTCTGACTTCCTTCACGTCATCTTTGAAACGCTTTAAGGAAGCTAACTCGCCTTCATAGATCTGCTCGCCCTCTCTGCTGATACGAATCTTGCAACCTCTCTGGAACTCGCCGTCAAGCACATAAGAACCCGCGATATTGCCGACTGCGGATGCCTTGAATATCTGGCGCACTTCCGCGTGTCCAATCACTTTCTCTTCAAAGATCGGGTCTAACATACCCTTCATGGCGGCCTCGATATCCTCGATCGCCTGATAAATCACCTTATACAGCCTTACATCCACGCCTTCGCGTTCCGCCACGGCTTTCGCGGTTGTATCAGGCCTTACATTGAAACCGATGATAATCGCGGAAGACGCGGAAGCGAGGGAAACATCCGATTCGGTAATTGCGCCCACGCCACCGTGGATACATTTCACCACAATCTCTTCGTTGGACAACTTCATCAGACTCTGTTTTACAGCCTCCACACTGCCCTGTACGTCCGCCTTGACAATCAAATTCAGTTCTTTCAGATTACCCTCCTGAATCTGGTTGAACAGATCATCTAAGGACATTCTCGTCTTAGTATCTGCAAGCATCTCCTCTTTATGCTGCGCCATATAGGTTTCCGCATAAGATTTAGCGCTCTTGTCATTTTCATGCACGATAAATACTTCGCCCGCGCTCGGCACATCGGACAGACCCAGTATTTCTACCGGAGTGGAAGGTTTCGCCTCCTTCACCCTTCTGCCCTTATCATCTATCATCGCCCTTACCTTACCGTGGCTTGCGCCTGCGGAAATGAAATCTCCCACATGCAGCGTGCCTTTCTGCACCAATACGGTAGCGACAGGTCCGCGCCCTTTGTCAAGCTCCGCCTCGATGACCAGACCTCTTGCATTTCTGTTCGGATTCGCTTTCAATTCCAGAATCTCCGCTGTCAAAAGAATCGTCTCCAAAAGATCTTCGATACCTTCACCCGATTTCGCGGACACCGGAACAAACTCTGTCGATCCGCCCCAATCTACCGGAATCAGCTCGTACTCTGTCATTTCCTGCTTTACACGGTCTATGTTTGCATTTGGCTTATCGATTTTGTTTACCGCCACAATAATCTCGATCCCTGCCGCCTTAGCATGGTTGATCGCCTCGACCGTCTGCGGCATAACACCGTCGTCTGCCGCAACTACTAACACCGCAATATCCGTGGAGTTCGCACCTCTCATACGCATCGCCGTGAAGGCTTCGTGTCCCGGCGTATCGAGGAACGTGATGCTCTGACCGTTCGCCGTAACCGTATATGCGCCGATCGCCTGCGTGATACCGCCTGCCTCTTTATCCGTCACATTTGTCTTACGGATAGCGTCAAGCAGCGACGTCTTACCGTGATCGACATGTCCCATAACACAGATAACGGGCGGTCTGTTTACCATGGAAGCCTCGTCTTCCTCATCTTCCTTAAGCAGTTCTTCGATCACATCTACCTTGACCTCCCGCTCGCAGATGATCTCGTACTCGATCGCAATGTTTTCCGCGTCCTCAAAACTGATCTCTGAATTTAAAGTCACGATCTGGCCCTGTAAAAACAGTTTCTTGATGATCACGGAAGGCTGGATTTTCATTTTATCCGCAAGTTCTTTGATCGTCAACGACTCTGGGATCGTAATGACTTTGATCTGCTCTTCCACAGCCGCCTCAACCTTCTTCTCCGGTTTGATGAAGCGTCCCGCCTTATTGCGGTTCTTTCCTGCTACATCGTCCTCCTCATAGATCAGATCTTTCCTGGACCGTTTATCTCTCTCCTGATTCGCCCTGCGTTTCTCATCATCCCTGTGTTTTTCCACGTCCTTGATAGGCGTCTCGGGGATAAAGTCTTTCTGATTATTATTCTTCTTAAATCGATTGTCCTGTCCGCCATTTCCTCTCTGAGGGCGTTCAAAATTACCCTGGCTGCGATTAGCGCCTTGACCAGATCCACCATTCCTGCGATTGCCTTGATTATTGTTATAAGCCTGCCGATTCTGACCTTCAGGTCTGCGATTTTCTCCTGCACTTGCTGTTCTCTCCTGTCTCTGCGGCGCTCTGTCCGTCCGTGCAGCACCGGAATTTTCACGTTCCTGTTCACGTCCCTTCTCACGCTCCCTTTCACGTTCTCGCTCACGCTCACGTTTCTCCTGCTGCTTCTGCTCCAATCTACGCTCCTGCTGTTGCTTCTGACGCACCTCATAAGGTTCCGCTGTCACCGGAATAGGCTTCTGTGTAGGGCGGATAATCTGATGCGGCATATTCTGCGGCTGTACCGGACGCCCGCCGCCAGAGGATCTTCTGTCATTGCCACGGTTTCCGCCGTTATTTCCATTACCGCCCTGTGAACCCTGCGAAGATCGCTGACCCTGCATTTTGGAATTGTGCGGATTGCTCACAAAGATAATCTTTTTCTTCTTCGGCGGCTCCTGTTTGGACTGATTCGGCTTTGCTTTAGAGTCTGCATTTGCTGCTGTCTTCTTCTCCGCCTTAGATTCTGCTTTTGCCTCTGCTTTATGCTCCGCCTTTACGTCAGCTTTTTTTACTGTATCAGCCCGCGCCTCGGTTTTTGACGCTGCCTTCACATCTGCTCCCATCGCCGTATCCGTCTGTACCTCGGCTTTATGTTCCGCTTTCGCCGCCATACCTGCCTGCGCCTCGGTTTTCAGTTCCGCTTTCTTGTCTGCCTTTGCCGCCATGCCAGCCTGTGCCTTAGACGAACCGCCGAAATGTTTACGAACCTGCTCGATCGCTTCATCCTCAATCGAACTCTGCGCCGCTTTTACTTCATATCCTTTATCCTGCAAAAAAGCAATCAGCTCCTTACTCTGCTTCTCTAACTCTTTTGCCAGCTCATGTACTTTCATTTTTGCCATGCTCACTACCTCCAACTATTCCGAATCTACTAAATGCTTCTGTATCGAATCTGCAAATCCCTTATCAGTCACAGCAAGACAGGAACGCTCTTCCTTGCCGATGGCATGCCCAAGTATCGCTTTTACACTATAATACTTATAGGACACTCCATAAAACTCACACATATTACTATATTTTTTCCTGGTGTTATCCGAAGCATCTTCCGCTATGATAACCAGATATGCCTTTCCACTCTTCACTGCTTCCTCTGTCGCAAATCCGCCACTGACAACATTTTTGGAGCGGGTAGCTAAACCCAGCATAGATAACACCCGATCCCTTTTTGGTCTGCTATCCATCTTAGCCATCCTCAAACTCCTTTTCCAGATTCTCGTATATCTCCTGCGGTATACTCATTTTAAAAGACCGTTCCAGCCCTTTATTCTTCCGAGCTTTGACGAGACATTCTCTATTCATACACAGATAGGCGCCTCTGCCATTTTTCCTACCCGTCATATCTAAAACGATGGAGCCTTCCTCATTCCTTAAAACACGCATCATTTCTTTCTTGCTCTTCATTTCACCGCAGCCCACACATTGCCGCATGGGTATCTTCTTCGCCATTATTCTGTCTCTCCCGACTCTTCCTCATCATAATATTCGGCTTCCTCTGTATCCTCAGCCTCTTCTGCACCGTAATCATCCTCATCGTAATTTTCTACGTCATAATGATCTTCGCTGTAATTCTCCTCTTCATAACCCTCTTCATCATAATTTTCTTCGTACTCTTCCTCGTATCCCTCTTCGCTATAATCTTCTTCACCGTAGTCTTCCTCGTCATATTCCTCATCGTCATAGACATAATCTTCGTAACGGAATCCCGGTGCGTCTTTTGCCTGCGTCTCACTCTTGATGTCAATCTTATATCCTGTCAGTCTCGCCGCCAGTCTCGCATTCTGTCCCTCTTTACCAATCGCGAGCGATAACTGGTAATCCGGCACAACGACTTTGGCTGTCTTATCGTCGGGATCTGCAAACACTGCCACGATCTTAGCCGGAGATAACGCGTTCTGGATCAGATTGCCGGGATTTTCATCCCAGTTGACGATATCAATCTTCTCACCGCACAGCTCATCGACTATGGAATTGACTCTCACACCGTTGATGCCGACACATGCCCCCACCGCATCTACGTTGGGATTGTTGGAGCGGACTGCTATTTTCGTCCTGCTGCCCGCTTCTCTGGCAATACTCATGATCTCTACCGTACCGTCTTTGATCTCTGTCACCTCAGACTCAAACAGTCTCTTGACTAGCTCCGGATGGGTACGGCTCACGAGAATCCTCGGTCCTTTAGGTGTATTCTTAACTTCCAGAATATATACCTTAATTCTCTCGGTAGGCTTGAAATTCTCGCTTCTGACCTGTTCACTCTCATTTAAGATCGCGTCCGCCTTGCCTAAATTAATGGAGATGTTTCTGCCGATGTAACGCTGTACAATACCCGTCACCACATCTTTTTCTTTCTCATAATACTGATTATAGATAACGCTTCTCTCTTCCTCGCGAATCTTCTGTAAAATAACATTCTTGGCATTCTGCGTTGCAATACGCCCAAATTCTTTCGACTTAATCTCTACATGAAGCATATCGCCAAGTTTCGCGTTCCTGGAAATCTCCTGTGCATCTTCCAGAGAAATCTGCAGCACATTGTCCTCAACTTCTTCCACGACTTCCTTCTCAGCGTAGCAGAGGAAATCGCAGGTATCCCTGTCAATTTCTACCTTGACGTTATCCGCCTTACCAAAATGGTTCTTGCACGCCGTGATCAGAGAATTTTCAATCGCTTCAAAAAGAACCTCTTTACTGATTTCTTTCTCTTTCTCCAGAATATCCAGTGCCTCCATTAACTCTTTATTCATTTTCCATTATCCTCCTATGTTTATTTCTAAGTTCTATATCTGCCGCCCGGCTGCTTTTCACAAATAAAGTGCAAGCTTAATCAGGGCTATCTCCTTTCTTATTAACACGCGCTCTGCATCTGCCTCCTCGATTGTGATGCTGTCCGCATCATACGCTTTCAGAATACCTGTAAATTCCTTGCGTCCGTCGATCGGCTTATATGTCTTGATCTCGACCTCCTCGCCCAGACTCTTCTGCAGATGTCTGTCCTTCTTGAGCGTCCTTCCGAGTCCCGGACTGCTGACCTCCAGAATATATGCATCCGGTATATAATCTTCGACATCCAGCGCATCCGACAACGCACGGCTGACATTCTCACAATCAATAATATTCACGCCATCCGGTTTATCGATATAAGCGCGCAAATACCAGTCGCTACCCTCTTTGACATATTCCACGTCGTAGATCTCCACACCATGCTTTTCCGCAATGGGGATAAGCAACTGTTCTGTTTTGCTCTCATATGTCTCTCTCTTTGACATTCCCGCCTCCTCAAATACCCTGCCGATGCCATACGGCTGAAAGCATTTTCCTCAAAAATATTTTCTTCACGTAAAAGAGTGGACTCGCAAGCCCACTCTTTATCTTAGTTCATATTCTTACTACATAACGTATTGTAGCACTCTTTCTATATCTTTGCAAGTAGTAACTAAAAAATTCCCGAACTGTTACGAATTGTTTACAATGGAAAAATAATAAAAACACTGTAATACCGTATATACGACATTCTCAGTGTTTTCCTAGGGTTGGGCTGCTCTAAACAGTCAACAGCTCGTAGGGGAATCGAACCCCTGTTTCCGCCGTGAGAGGG
>JAMPGN010000098.1 GCA_023663915.1 Eubacterium sp.
ATTTTAGTCAATAGTGTGCATAAAGTGTTTAAAAAATTTTAATAATTTTAGAATTTACTTGCTTTTTTGTCAGATTATGGTTATAATCGTACTACAAGATGTCTCCGATAATCAGCATAGGAAGGAGGCAGCGTGCGTAAATTTCATAAATAACATCTTTTTCTCCGGAACAGGGAATATGCGACGGGGAGAGTCTTATAGGCAGTGTGCCTGATCATAGACCATATCTTGTTTCTATTTTTCACAATTATAATTCACAAGGAATGAGTAGGTTATACAGTTATTTTTTATTTTTGCATGTCGGAGATATCTTTAAACTATTTAGCATCTAATATATCTTATGCCGTTAGTATATCACAATACTCTTTTTGGCAGACTAAATTTAGGATGAAATCGATTAAAGCGTAAAATATATGGAAAAACATATGTATAAAGAACATATTTTATGCACAGAACCATGCAGATTACAAGGAAGTTCCCGCTTCATGCATTGTGCGTAAGCGCTGTCGATGGCTGTAGGAGATAAGATGCACCTTTTGGAAATTGACAGATTTTGCAAGGAAAATTTTTCTTATATAATAGGAAATTCCTATGTTTATTCCGAGTTTGCCGAAGGCAGATCTCGCAAACGAACTTGTTCGCTTTTTTTCTTGCCGAAAAATGTCAAAATATTAATGACTGAGAGGAAATAGTTTGCTATAATGAGGACGGTCAGAAAGGAGCTGGATACATGAAAAAAATAATGCCGGTACTAATCGCGATCGTCCTTATTATCGTGGTTGCAGCAGTAGGCTTTGGAGCAAAAATAGCGGAGAAATATTCTTATTCTAAAGAACGGGCGGATCTGACGGAATATTTTGGTATTATGGGAAATGATGATGTTCCGATTATTTTGCAGGACGAACGGATTGAGGAACATGCTAAGTTGTGTGATAACGTATGTTATTTTGATTTCGCTACGGTGCACAAATATTTTAATGACAGATTTTATGAGGACAAGAAAGAGGGGCTTTTATTGTATACGCTGCCGGACGCGATTGTCAGCGTGCCGATCGGTTCGACGAGTGTGTCAGTGGGCGGCAGTGAAGGCAGCAGGGATTATGTGATTGCCAGGTATGAGGGGGATATACTGTATGTGGCGGCGGACTTCGTGAAGGAGTATGCTAATTTCTCTTATGCACTGTATACGGAACCGAATCACATGCAGATTTACACGGAGTGGAACGACAGGCAGGTCGCGACGATCACCAAAGATACGCAGGTGCGTTACCAAGGCGGTATCAAGAGTGATATTCTGACGGATGTTTCAGAGGGAGACCGGGTCACGATCTTAGAGCCGATGGAGACCTGGACGAAAGTAAAGACTACAGACGCTTTTATCGGGTATGTGGAGAACAAGAGGCTGAGCGAGACATTTGCGGAAATACCGGTTCCCGTGACCGATTACGTTGAGCCTGTGTATCAGTCCAATACGCGGGACCATAAGATCAACCTTGCATGGCACCAGGTAGCAAGTGTGGCGGGAAATGATACGCTGTCGGAAGTCATGTCGCAGACCAAGAGCATCAATGTGATTTCACCGACTTGGTTTGCCTTAAGTGATAACACTGGTAATTTTACAAGTAATGCGTCGCAAGATTATGTGTCAAGAGCGCATGATATGGGATTGGAAGTATGGGGATTAGTGGATAATTTTACCAATGAGGGTATAGATACTTATGAAGTCCTTGCGGGAAGAAGCACCAGATCTTATCTGATCAACGGATTGGTCGAAGCGGCATTGCAGTATGATCTGGACGGGATCAATATTGACTTCGAGAATATCAGTCTGGACGCGGGAGAACCTTTTATTGAATTTATCAGAGAATTGTCTATTCCATGCAGACAGAATGGGATTGTGCTGTCGGTTGATAATTATGTGCCGATGGGTTATACGGACCATTATAATAGGGAAGAACAGGGTGTTGTGGCAGATTATGTCATTATCATGGGATATGATGAGCACTACAGGGGTAGTGAGACTGCGGGTTCTGTTGCATCGATCAATTTTGTGGAGAACGGCATTGCGGATACAGTGGCGGAAGTTCCCGCCAACAAAGTGATCAATGCAATCCCTTTCTATACAAGGATTTGGGAGACCAAAGGCACTACGGTAGACAGCCAGGCGGTGGGTATGGCACTGGCGCAGCAATATATTTCTGATCACGGGATTGATATTTCATGGAATGAGGAGACGTGCCAGAATTACGGTGAGTACCAGTCGGGAGACAGTTATTATCAGGTTTGGCTGGAAGATGCGGATTCGATTCGCGTGAAATTAAATATTATGAGTAAGTACGGAATCGCGGGAGTGGCGGAGTGGAAACTCGGTTTTGAGGTCGCGTCTATCTGGGATGTGATCGAGGAGTATATGAGCCAGCCATAGAAAACTGTGAGGTTTGAAAGGTAATGTAATCACCGTTGCGGCGGCATTTTTCGGAAGAGTTCTTCATATGCATTTATAAAGGCAGTAATGTTAGGGACGGGATATGAAGAAAAGAAAGCCGGAAGATTATGAAAGAGCCGTCAGGGCAGTGCTGGCAGTGCTGATGGCTGTGGCAGTTTGTTTTATCATGCGGGGAGCCGCAAGAATGGTGTCGCCTGTATCTTCGGGAGAAGTGGAGAAGCAGAAAGAACTTCCCTGTGTGGTGATTGACGCGGGCCACGGCGGGGCAGATCCGGGCAAAGTCAGCGTGGACGGCAGTTTGGAGAAAGACATTAATCTGAAGATCGCCTTGAAACTGCAGGAATTTTTGCAGATGCAGGATGTAGAAGTCATATTGACAAGGGAATCGGACGCGGGTCTGTATGACGAGAGTGCTTCCAACAAGAAAGTTCAGGACATGAAAAACCGCGTGGCGGTCATTGAGGAGCGTCAGCCTGCACTGACGGTCAGCATTCACCAGAATAGTTACCATGAGGAATATGTGCACGGCGCACAGGCATTTTACTACGCAGGCAGCGATAAGAGCAAGGAACTGGCGGAACGCATACAGCATGTCATGATGCTGGAACTGGACAGGGACAATGCAAGGCAGGCGAAAGCGAACGACAGTTACTATTTGCTGAAAAAGACATCCTCGCCGATCGTGATCGTAGAATGCGGCTTCCTCTCAAATTATGAGGAGGCGCAGAAACTTTCCTCCGAACTTTATCAGGAAAAAGTGGCGTGGGCGATCCACATGGCGATCATGCAATACTTGAATAGTATTTCGGAATAAGGAAGGATAGAAACGTGGAGACGAAGTTTATCCGGGTGGACGATATACATATCGATGCGGAACTTATCAAAGAAGCTGGAAATATTATCAAAAACGGTGGATTAGTGGCATTTCCCACGGAGACAGTGTACGGTCTGGGCGGTGATGCCCTGAATCCGCTTTCTTCGGAGAAAATCTACCGGGCAAAGGGAAGACCTTCCGACAATCCGCTGATTGTCCATATCGCGGATCTTGCGGATCTTGCCGCGATCGTCCGTGAGATACCGGACGATGCAAAGAAGCTCGCGGATGCGTTCTGGCCGGGACCGCTTACGATGATACTCCATAAATCTGATATTGTCCCGCTTGAAACCACGGGCGGTTTAGAGACCGTGGCGGTACGTATGCCGGTGAATCCTGTGGCAAGAGAATTGATTCGATCGGCGGGAGGCTATGTGGCAGCGCCCAGCGCAAACCGCTCCGGGAGACCCAGCCCCACGCTCGCTAAATACGTGGCGGAAGATATGAGCGGAAGGATCGAGATGATCATCGACGGCGGAGATGTGGAGATCGGTCTGGAATCCACGATTGTGGACTTGACCGTAGAGAAACCGATGATCCTGCGCCCGGGATATATTACCAGACAGATGCTTGAACGGGTTCTTCACGAAGTGGGAGAAGACAGTACAATGATGTGTGGCGATACCGGACAAGCCCCCAAAGCTCCCGGCATGAAATACCGCCACTACGCGCCCAAAGGCGACCTCACCATCGTAACCGGTGATGCCGAACACGTAATACAATATATCAATAACCAAATAGCACAGTATAGAGATGACAATAAAATAACGGGAGTTATCGCAACGGACGAAAGTGTATTGCAATATCATGCAGATATCTGCAAAAGTGTAGGAAGCTCGGACGATGAAGATGCGATTGCAAAGACACTATACCGAGTTTTGAGAGAATTAGATGATGAAGATGTGGAAATCATATACGCTGAGGCTTTCCATACATCCGGCATAGGACAAGCGATCATGAACCGTCTGTTAAAAGCAGCCGGACATAAGATTGTCCATGTATCATAAATGGTAGAATGCCAAATGGCAGCACATGTGCATATACAGGTAATGTCCATATATTGCCTGGGGCGTGGCGGAAGCGTGACAGTGAAGATATTAACGCCCCGCAGAGCGTTTCTTCAACCTTTCCTTCCTTAAATCCCATTGCATTACGCATTGCATTGTTATAAAATAGAACTCACAACCAGCATTTTTCAACACAACAATTTTAATAAAATAACAGGAGGTATGATATGATAGCAATAGGTAGTGACCACGGCGGATACGATCTGAAAGAGGCAGTAATCTCCCATCTCAAAGAGCTGGGAATCGAGTGCAAAGACTACGGCTGTGCAGACAAAAGTTCCTGCGACTACCCCATCTACGGGCGTGCTGTCGCCGAGGCGGTAGCAAAAGGAGAATGTGAGAAAGGCATCGTCATCTGCACGACGGGCATAGGAATCTCCATCACGGCAAACAAAGTCAAAGGTATCCGCTGTGCGCTGTGTGCAGACACCCTGACCGCACAGATGACCAGACTGCACAATGATGCGAACGTCCTTGCCATGGGCGGCGGCATCGTAGGTCCGAACCTTGCATTCAGTATCGTGGATACTTTCCTCAACACAGAGTTTTCTAATGAGGAGAAGCATTGCAGAAGAGTAGGGCTGATCGAACAGTAGTATGGTAAACGCGGAGGAAGCTTATGAGAGGCAAACGGAAAGCGTCTGTCTTGATGGTTATGGTTCTCCTGTCAGGGCTTGCAACTGTCACCGTTCAGGCGACGGAGGAGACCCGTCAGCAGATCAATCAGGCTGAGCAGGAGAAGAAAGATACGGAGTCCAGATTGGATGAGACGGAAGACAGACTGGAAGGATTGAATGAGCAGAAGGATTCCCTTCAAGGCACGTTGACAACTTTAAATACCGAGCTTTCCCAGGTAAGCAATAATCTGAGCGATCTTGAGACCAAGATTGACGAGAAGGAGACAGAGATAGAAGAGCTGAATGATAATATTGCGCAGGTACAGGCGGAACTGGCGGAGGCGATTCAGCTCAAGGATGGCCAGTATGAGACGATGAAACAGCAGATTAAGTTTATGTATGAGAGAAGCGATTATCTGTATCTGGAAATATTTTTGTCAGCGGGGAGTTTCTCGGATTTCCTCAACCGGAATAATTATATTGAACAGTTGTCAGCCTATCAGCAGAGAGTCCTTCAAGAGTATAAGGATGCGCAGGCAATGATGGAAGCGAAGGAAGAAGAACTGCAGGCTGATCTGGCGAAACTGGAAAGCGATAAAGAAGAACTGGACGATTACAAAGCGCAGGTCGTGGTGGAGCAGAACCGCGTGTCGGGTCTGGTGAACCAGACATCTAATTCCATCAACGCGACGGCAGCACAGATATCGGAAGCGGAAGCGCAGGCTCTCGCCTATGAACAACAGATTAAGGAGCAGGAAGAGAATTTGTCGGTGTTAAGGGCGAAACTGGCGGAAGAGATCCGTATGGCAGAATTGGCGGCACAGTCGAGCTGGCGTGATATTTCCGAGGTGAGTTTTGCGGAGGGGGACAGGTATCTGCTGGCGAATCTGATCTACTGCGAGGCGGGCGCAGAACCCTATGTCGGCAAAGTCGCAGTAGGTTCCGTCGTGATTAACAGGGTGCTGAGTTCGGTCTATCCGGATACGGTAACGGGTGTTATATATCAGAACAAACAGTTTTCTCCCGTGGCGAGCGGACGACTGGCGCTGGCGTTGGCGGAAGGAAGGGCAAATGCGGACTGCTACAGGGCAGCGGATGAAGTCATGAGCGGTACGACAACGGTATCGAACTGTGTTTATTTCAGGACTCCGGTTGACGGTATCACGCCGAGATATACGATCGGCGGACATATCTTCTACTGACAAAGCAAGGCTGTCTTTCTGTAATTGAATTTGTAAAAAAACGAGCTGACGCTCGTTTGCGTAGGAATTTCCTATAGCATAAGAAAGGCTGTACGCTGGACAGTTATGAAATATCAATATAATCTTCGGTGGGCTTCTGTAGTTTCGGGAAATCACCGGCATAAATAATTTCGAGCAGATGACTTAGACGGAGTAACGCCTTTTTCAGCATATCCTCAGAAAGAATACCGGATTCTCTGGCGGTGACAAGCTCGTCCAGATCGACGACTTTGACAAAACCGTCGGGATAGATGATGACATCCGCCAGAAGATCCGTGACAACGTATGTATCGGTGGGTTTATCGTAATCGTAATCGACGATATCACAGTACCAGTAAAGCAGGGTATTGTCTTTTTGATAGAATCGGCTTACTTTCACGCCTTTGGTCAGATAGTAACAGGAGTAACCGTGGTGCAGGTCTTTGCGAGGTTTTAGAGAATGCCAGCCGGTTACAATAATCTGATCGTTGCGGTGCAGTACAGTATCGTCTTTTAGTAGGGTACATTCTTCGGGAATCAGTCTTTTACGATATAAAATGGGATGTGACATAGTACCTCCTGTGGATAGTGCCGGATGTGTATGGTGATCGTTTTTCTTATACGTTACGTTACACTGACGGAGATAAAAAGTCAATAAAAAGTCAATGTCATTTTACTCTGGACATAAACGCCATAAATGAGTATAATTTTATTCGTAGGCGATATTTTCCAATTTGAAGAAGGGAAACGCAGTGAAATATAACAAGAACGTTTATCAGGCGCTTATGATGATAAGTCAGTTTGCGATTAATATGCTGGTTCCTATTTTTATTTGTTCTTTTGCAGGAATGTTTCTTGATCGAAGGTTCGGAACGTCATATTGGACGGTATTGCTTTTTTTTGTCGGTGCGCTGGCAGGGTTTACCAATGTGTTTAAGTTGGCGAAGAAAATATACGAGACGCCTGCGGTAACACGCAGGCGGAGCACGAAGAAACAGAGTGGCGAGAAGGAAGAAGAGTGAATATGAAGAAAAAAATCGATCCGACTTTGTTTGATCTGTGTCTGGGCATTTTGTTATATGGCATTGTGTTTCAGCTTGTGCTGTTGATTTTTTCGAGGAATGTTTCTTACAGTCTGGGGCTTTGGATAGGAGTTGTGCTCGCGATTGCGGGTTCCGTTCATATGTGGTGGTCTTTAGACAGGGGAATGGAACAGGCGTCTAAACAGGCGGCGAAGACGATCGGAACGAATAACTTGATAAGGTATTTTGTGCTAGTGGTGGTCATGTTTGTATTGATTTATACAGACTTTGCCAATCCGATATTCATGTTTTGCGGCTATATGGGTATGAAGATATCTGCATATCTGAATCCGTGGCTGCACAAGGTTAGTGAGAAAGTATTTAAAATACAGCAATAAGAGAAAGAGGAGGTGATAGCATGGGACAGGGAATTCTTCTATCTTCGGGAGCTGATATTGATTTTATGATCCACGGGGTTTTTTCTTACGAATTATTCGGACAGACTGTGTGGATCACGACTACGCATGTGTGTGTGTTGATCGTCATGCTTGTGATCATCGGCTTCTGTATTGCGGCAAACCGCGCTGTCAAACATGCGTCGGACGTTCCGGGTACTTTCCAGAATATTGCAGAACTTGTGGTAGAGATGTTAGATAATATGATCGGCGGAGTTATGGGTAAATTCAGCCCGAAATTCCGTAATTATATTGGGACCATCTTTATTTTTATTCTGTTAAGTAACATATCGGGACTGTTTGGCCTAAGGCCACCGACTGCGGATTACGGTGTGACGTTTGCCATGGGTATCATGACGTTTACGTTGATCCATTTCAACAAGTTCAAATACCAGAAGGTAAAAGGAGTCATTGCAGGGCTGTGCGACCCGTGGCCGATCTGGGCACCGATCAATGTCATCGGTGATGTGGCGGTACCGGTTTCGTTGTCGCTGCGTCTGTTTGCAAACGTCCTGTCGGGCACTGTCATGACGGCGCTTGTGTATGGACTGCTCTCTAAGATAGCGCTTGTCTGGCCGGCGGCATTGCATGTGTACTTTGATCTGTTTTCCGGAGCGATCCAGACATATGTATTCTGTATGTTGACGATGACATACATCACGGATGCCTGTACGACAGAGGAGTAGATTTTATGAAAATTGCTCCAAATTTACGAGTTCGCGAAGCGAATCTCTCAATCGAGTGCAGCTCGATTTTTTGACAAGATGAAAAGGAGGAAATCAAAATGGGAGAATTTAACACAAACTTTATTTTAGGATGTTCGGCGATCGGTGCAGGACTTGCGGTTATCGCAGGTATCGGACCTGGTGTAGGCCAGGGTATCGCAGCAGGACATGCGGCGGCGGCAGTAGGAAGAAATCCGGGTGCAAAGTCCGACGTTACATCAACCATGTTATTGGGACAAGCTGTTGCAGAGACAACGGGTCTGTATGGTCTGTTGATTGCAATGTTGCTCTTATTCGTGAAACCTTTAGTACCGTAAGACATGAAGTCATACTAAGATGGTAAAGAACACAATCTAAGTATTATGAAGTCATGTCTAAGAGAATGCGTAAAGGAGCATTCTCTGTGAGTTTGGAAAACTTGAAGAGTATTTCTGCTTGCGAAGAGTACAAGAATTGTGGAAGAAAGGAGGATGAGAGCTTGAGTACATTAGCAACACAGATGGTACTGGCATCTGCGGAGATGGAGCCGAGGCTTTTTGACTTGGATCTGCAGTTGATTGCCGATTCCGTCTTGATGATCATTGCGGTGTTTTCCCTGTTCTTAATTGCATCACATCTGTTATTTAATCCTGTGAGAAACATGATGCAGAACAGACAGAACCGAATCAAGAGCGAACTCGAAAACGCCGCCGCGGATATGGAAAATGCACGCGCTCTGAAAGAAGAGTACGAAGCCAAACTAAAAGATATCGACAAAGAGGCTGAGGCGATTCTAGGCGAGGCCAGAAAGAAAGCGCTTGCTAACGAGAATAAGATCGTGGCGGACGCAAAAGAAGAGGCTGCGCGGATCATCGAGCGGGCGGGTGTAGAAGCCGAGCTGGAGAAGAGTAAGGCAGTCGATGAAGTGAAGCGTGAAATGGTGGTTCTGGCATCGCTGATGGCAGGCAAGGTTGTAAATGCGGCAATCGATACGACTGTTCAGGACAGCTTGATTGAAGAAACGTTGAAAGAAATAGGTGAGGGCACATGGCTAAGCTAATTTCAAAGACATATGGCGATGCATTGTTTGAACTTGCTGTGGAAAAGAACAAAGTAGACGTGCTGGCTGAGGAGATCGAACAGCTTAAGGGAGTGCTTTCGGAGAATGAAGAGTTCGGCAGACTGATGAATCATCCCAAGATCATCAAGGAGGAGAAGATTCAGGTTGCGAAAAATGTGTTTGAGGGAAGAGTATCCGATGAATTGCTGGGATTTATTACGATCATTATCTCAAAGGACCGTTACAAGGACATTGATGTGATCTTGGATTACTTTATTGCGGAAGTAAAACGCTATAAAGGGATCGGGATTGCAACGGTGACGACAGCAGTTCCACTCAAGGAAGAACAGTGCCAGAAAATAGAACAGAAGTTGCTGGATACGACACAGTATACGAAGATGGAGATGCATTATAATCTGGATGAATCTCTGATCGGCGGCATGGTGATCCGTATCGGTGACAGGGTAGTAGACAACAGTATCAAAACGAAATTAAATGAACTGCAAAAAGATTTACTGAAGGTTCAACTCTAAACCGCAACGGTGGAGAGATAAACTGACATTCAGAGTGAAAATAAAGAAGAAAGGTGCGTATGATCCATGAATTTAAGACCAGAAGAGATCAGTTCAGTCATTAAGGATCAAATAAAGAGATATGCGTCAGATCTGGAAGTATCCGATGTGGGTACGGTCATTCAGGTGGCTGACGGTATCGCTCGTGTGCACGGACTTGAGAATGCTATGCAGGGAGAATTGTTGGAGTTCCCCGGCGAAGTTTACGGTATGATACTTAACTTGGAGGAAGATAATGTAGGTGCGGTTCTCCTTGGAAACCAGCACAACATTAACGAAGGGGATATCGTAAAGACTACAGGACGAGTGGTAGAAGTTCCTGTAGGAGACTGTATGCTTGGACGTGTCGTAAATGCCCTTGGACAGCCGATTGACGGCAAGGGACCGATTCAGAATGATAAATATCGTAAGATTGAGAGAGTTGCATCCGGTGTTATCACAAGAAAATCCGTTGATACACCGCTGCAGACAGGTATTAAGGCGATTGATTCCATGGTTCCGATCGGAAGAGGTCAGCGTGAGCTGATCATCGGTGACAGACAGACCGGTAAGACGGCAATCGCGATTGATACGATTATTAACCAGAAGGGACAGGGTGTGAAATGTATCTATGTTGCCATAGGGCAGAAAGCATCCACAGTTGCCACAATCGTTAAGACTTTGACAGAGTATGGCGCAATGGCATATACCACAGTCGTTGCGGCGACAGCCAGCGAATTGGCTCCGTTACAGTATATCGCTCCATATTCCGGATGTGCGATCGGTGAGGAATGGATGGAGAAGGGTGAAGATGTGCTCGTGGTTTATGATGACCTGAGTAAACATGCAGCAGCATATCGTACACTCTCATTGCTGCTTAAGAGACCGCCGGGACGTGAGGCGTATCCGGGTGACGTATTCTATCTGCATTCCAGACTGTTGGAGCGTGCAGCAAGGATGAACGAAGATTACGGCGGTGGTTCCTTAACTGCACTCCCGATTATCGAAACACAGGCAGGTGATGTATCTGCGTACATTCCGACCAACGTTATCTCGATTACGGACGGTCAGATCTATCTGGAAACAGAGATGTTTAATTCCGGTTTCCGGCCGGCAGTAAATGCGGGACTTTCCGTATCCCGTGTCGGCGGCGCGGCACAGATCAAGGCGATGAAGAAGATCGCGGCGCCTATCCGTACAGAGCTTGCACAGTATCGTGAGCTGGCAGCATTCTCGCAGTTCGGTTCGGAGTTGGATGCCGATACGAAGGAGAAGCTTGCACAGGGCGAAAGAATTAAAGAGGTTCTAAAGCAGTCCCAGTATCAGCCTATGCCGGTGCAGTATCAGGTAATCATCATTTTCGTGGTGACGAATAAATATCTGCTGGATGTTCCGGTTGATGAGATCACGAGATTTGAGAAAGAACTCTTTGAATTTTTAGATACAAAATATCCTGAAGTGCCGGGTTCGATCGCGGAGAAGAAAGAAATCTCCGAGGAGACGGATGCGAAACTCAGAAAAGCCGTTGAAGAATTTAAGGCGCAGTTTAAGTAAGTAGAAAGAAGAAGGTGACGCTATGGCCTCAATGAGAGACATAAAAAGGCGTAAAGGCAGTATACAGAGTACTCAGCAGATTACCAAAGCCATGAAACTTGTTTCTACCGTCAAACTGCAAAGAGCCAAACAGCGTGCAGAACAGTCAAAAGCATATTTTAATTGTATGTACGAAACGGTATCTTCCATGCTGGCGAAAGCCGGTGGGTTAAATCATCCTTACTTAAAAGCGGGGGCGTCCGAAAAGAAGGCAGTTATCGTGATCACTTCCAACCGGGGTCTTGCCGGCGGATATAACTCCAATGTCGTCAAACTGATCACAAAAGGCGATTTTAAGAAGGAGGATTTGGAAATCTATGCAATAGGCAAGAAGGGCAGGGATGCATTACATCGTTATGGATATCACATTATGGAAGAAAATTCGGATATTATCGAAGAACCTTCCTATGTGGATGCAATGACGATCAGCCGGAAGCTATTAGACGCTTTTGCGGCTGGTGAGATCGGTGAGATCTATCTTGCATACACAAGATTTAAGAATACGGTAGTGCATGAACCAAGGCTATTAAAACTTCTTCCTGTTGAGGCGGCAGAGGGCGCGGAGACAACACAGGAGGCGGGTAGCAAGGCAATGATGAATTTTGAGCCGGAGGATGATGAGGCGCTCGATCTGATCATTCCCAAATATGTTACCAGTCTGATCTACGGCGGTTTAGTGGAGGCATGTGCGAGTGAGAATGGCGCAAGAATGCAGGCAATGGATTCTGCGACAAGCAATGCTGAGGAAATGATAGATCACTTGTCACTGATGTACAACAGGGCACGTCAGGGATCTATTACGCAGGAATTAACAGAAATTATTGCAGGTGCAAATGCGATCTCATAACATGGAGTTGTACTAGGACTGCCAAGAACGCAGTCCAAGAACAACTATGCCATGTTAGGAAGAATGCAAAGAACATGCATTCTTCCGGGGTATGAAGGAGAGATTGTATATTATTGCACATAAATAAACATGAGTGAAAGGAAAAAGAGATGGCAGAAGTAAAAACAAGTGAAAATCTTGGGAAAATCACTCAGATCATCGGTGCCGTACTGGATATTAAGTTTTCGGCGGGGAATCTGCCGGAAATCAATGATGCGATCAGGATTCCGCTCAAACAGGGCGGAGATCTGGTTGTAGAAGTAGCACAACATCTGGGTGATGATACCGTTAGATGTATCTCTATGGGTTCCACGGACGGACTTGTGAGAGGCATGGAGGCGATTTCAACAGGCGCTCCGATCACGGTTCCTGTCGGTGAGAATACATTAGGACGTATCTTCAATGTTTTGGGAGAGCCGATTGACAACAAACCCGCGCCGACAGACGTAGGGCATGAGCCGATCCATAGACCGGCTCCGGCATTTGAGGAACAGTCCACGGCAACAGAACTTTTGGAGACGGGTATCAAGGTCGTCGACCTGTTATGCCCTTATCAGAAAGGTGGTAAAATCGGTCTATTCGGCGGCGCCGGCGTAGGCAAGACGGTGCTGATTCAGGAATTGATCCGTAACATTGCCACAGAGCACAGCGGCTACTCCGTATTTACGGGAGTTGGTGAGCGAACCAGAGAGGGTAACGACCTGTACCATGAGATGGAAGAATCAGGTGTTATTGATAAGACGACCATGGTGTTTGGACAGATGAACGAGCCGCCGGGAGCCAGGATGAGAGTCGGTCTGACAGGGCTTACGATGGCGGAATATTTCCGTGATAAAGGCGGTAAGGACGTGCTGTTATTTATTGACAACATTTTCCGTTTTACGCAGGCAGGTTCGGAAGTGTCCGCACTTCTTGGCCGTATGCCTTCCGCCGTTGGTTATCAGCCGACGCTGCAGACAGAGATGGGCGCTTTGCAGGAGCGTATTACTTCCACCAAGAGCGGTTCTATCACGTCTGTACAGGCGGTTTATGTGCCGGCCGACGACTTGACGGACCCTGCGCCGGCTACTACATTTGCACATCTGGATGCGACGACAACGCTTTCACGTTCGATCGTGGAGCTGGGTATTTATCCGGCGGTTGATCCGTTGGAGTCCACTTCCAGAATCCTTGATCCGAGGATTGTCGGGCAGGAGCATTATGAAGTTGCCAGAGGGGTGCAGGAAATCTTGCAGAAATATAAGGAATTGCAGGATATTATCGCGATTCTTGGTATGGATGAGCTTTCCGAGGAAGATAAACTGGTGGTTTCCCGTGCAAGAAAAGTACAGAGATTTCTGTCGCAGCCGTTCTTTGTTGCGGGGCAGTTTACCGGTCTGGAAGGTAAGTATGTGCCGATTTCCGAGACGATTCGCGGATTTAAAGAAATTCTCGAAGGCAAACATGATGACATTCCGGAGAGTTATTTCTTGAATGCAGGAGGCATAGATGACGTACTTGCCCGCATGAAGTAGAAAAACATGAAGTTGCACTAAGGCTGTAAAGAACACAGCCTAAGAGCAACTATATCATGTTTGGAAGAATGCATATTGCATTCTTCCCGGATAACAGTGAGTATAATTGAGGGTAGCATATGGCTGACGATAACAGAAATTTCACATTAAAAATCATTACACCGGACAGGGTTTTCTTCGATGAGGAAGTGTCCATGGTGGAGTTTAATACGGTAGAGGGAGAAGTCGGTATCTACAAAGACCATATTCCAATGACGATGATCGTCGCCCCCGGTATCTTAACAATTACCAAGGGGGATGAAGTGAAAGAGGCGGCATTACATGCCGGATTTACCGAGGTTCTGCCGGATAAAGTTACCATTCTTGCCGAAATTATAGAGTGGCCTTCGGAGATTGACGTGACGCGTGCTGAGGAAGCGAAAACGCGTGCCGAGGAGAGGATCAAAGAAAATGCTCCCGGAACGGATTTGAACAGAGCGGAGCTTGCCTTGAAACGTGCCGTGGCAAGAATTTCGACTGTGCGAGAATGAATAACGCATGTAATTAAATAAGTGATAAGGGGGCGGAGGATTTCTGCCCCTTTTTTCATAGTATAGGATTTGGGTGTCAAAAGGTCTATTGTATAAGTTGTGTGGGCAGATTGCACAAAAAGTTCTCTTGTGTCGGGTTTTGTCGAATGGATTTTCTAAGCATTCCGATGTAAGCTGTGACACCGGACGCAACCGC
>JAMPGN010000099.1 GCA_023663915.1 Eubacterium sp.
AGCATCTGCCTTACAAGCAGAGGGTCATAGGTTCGAGCCCTATAGGCCCCACTTATTCAGTCCTTATATGGAATATGGCGAGATAGCTCAGCTGGCTAGAGCACACGGTTCATACCCGTGGTGTCGAGGGTTCAAGTCCCCCTCTCGCTACTTGCTTAGGAGTGCGGAAAGCCTTGATTTTGCTGGCTTTCTGCTCTTTTTTGTCTTTTTTTGGATACAGTTGGATACAGGGCAAAAATTGTTTGCCGGGGTATGGAAATATGGTACAATCGTATTAATAAATTCCGGTTTGCGAGATTGGAGCAGTTACGCAGGAAAGGAACTATTGCTGATTATGATACGGAATCAGCTTCATATAGGGAAGAAAATATGGCAAATAGGATTTTGATTGATACAAATGTATTGCTTGATTATCTGCTTGCAAGGGGTGTTTTATGAAAACAATCATTACAATTCAGCACACACAATCAGTTCATCATACAAATGGTATGGTTGGTTCTTGGACGGATTGGGAATTATCTGAATTAGGGTTGCAACAGGCAGATAGAATTGGAAAAAGATTAAAAGCCGAGTTATCTGAAAAAAAGTTTGTCATGTATTCATCTGATTTATTACGTGCAAGGCAGACAGCTGAAAATGTAGGTAAATATTTTGGGCTGACACCCATTTTAAGAATCGAATTAAGGGAAAGAAATCTTGGTAAATGTTGTGGTAAATCAGTTCAATGGCTCCGTGAAAATCTTGAAATGCAGGAGAAAACGATCGATGACAGATTGTTTTCTGATGCGGAGAGCCGAAGAGATGAATGGAACAGATTAAAACCGTTCTTTGATGAAGTAATGGCAAGTAATGATGAAAATATAATAATTGTTTCTCATGGAGATTTGTTGAGTGTCTTTCATACAATGTTTCTTGGGTTAAATGTGGAAACGCTAAATGCAGATGAAATATTTGGACTTTCTGGCGGAGTTTCTTATATGTTTGAAAACAATGAAGGAAAAAGATTCATTCAAAGAATAAGCGATATGTCCTATATTTTAGAAGATAAATTTGCAATGACGAGACCAGCTGGTTGATATAAATGTAAAAACGTTTAAAAGATAGATAAAATGTAGTATAATATAAATAAACATAAGATGATTTGTGAAGAATGGGGCAGTCGTATAGAAGGAGAATGTATGATTATTTGGGGCAAATAGTGTATACACCGATTGAAATAACGGATGATATGACGGATATTGCGCAGCAAATTATTGATATGGGTATCTTGACAAAGAAGAGCTATGATGATTGTCAGCATATTGCGGCGGCAGTGGTTTATGGATGCGATTGCATCCTATCTTGGAATTTTAAGCATATTGTCAATATTAAAACGATCAGAGGCGTGAGGGCTATTACGAGTTTGAAAGGTTATAAACCTATTGAGATTTTGAATCCATCTGTATTATTAGAAAGCGAGGAATGAACATGAATAAACCTGTTTTAAGTCCTGATTTTACGATTGAAGATATTCATAAGCTGCGAGAGTATAATTATTATCTTACAAAGGATATGCCGCCACAGGAAAGACGAGATTATTATAATAAGCGTGGTATGGAAGTACACAGACAGATACAGGAAAGAAAATTGCAGAAAGCATAAAGGGAAATCATTATGGATCATTTTGTAGATGAAAGAGATCTTAAAATATTAGAGGGTGACAAATATACATTTTTTGTGCTTCGCCGTATTATGGGAGGAAAGTGTGAGCTGCTGATGACTGATCATGAAAGGCTGATTATTTGTTTTACGGGCAAGCCGTTTCCGATATGGGTATGGACTCCGGATGATGCATCTAAGGAGGACATGGAGAAAGTTTATCAGATTGTAACAGAACATTCCCTTTTAAATGGTGGATACCGCTTTAACCTTAAGTATGGCATGGCAAAGTTTTTTATTGAAAAAGCTGCTGCGGATGGTAAGATGCTGTCTATTTCTACCAATATGTTTGCGTATGATTGCCAGAGTCCTGTAGAGCCGACCGAGACGGCTGACGGTTCCATTCATCGGTGCAATAGCGGAGATCTTGATGAATTGGTAGATTTTATGGATTTGTTTCATCAAGAAATCGGGATTGATCAAAAGGATCGTGACGGTTATCGCATGGATGCAGAAGCATTTATCAATGCAGGAAATATGTTCTTCTGGAAGGATGGACAGGGAAATCATGTCGCAAGCTGTAAGTTTGCACCTGATGGAAATATGGCATCTATTAATCTTGTGTTTACCCGTCCCGAATTTCGCAGGAAACATTATGCTGAAAATCTGGTCTATCAGGTTACAAAACTTGCAATGAGTGCGGGATATCTTCCCATGCTTTATACAGATGCAGATTATACCGCATCGAATGCCTGTTACGAGAAGATAGGGTATGTTCTTAGGGGCAGACTGTGTACAATAGGCTAAATGAGGCAGGCAATTACCCTTGTCATTCCGTTATTTTTCCACGGAGAGCTTTTTAGATTCCACGAAATGGAATCTAAAGCACTGGACTGTCCTTAACCATTCATAAAATTGCCGATTTACTGTTTTGAAGGGATTTATTTATTTTGAAGGTACAATTTGCGGAAACTTAAGCAGCGAAAACGAAACTTGAAAAAATAATTGAAGGCACTTATAATGATAATATTAATAGACGGAGCGGGGATTAAATGGATTTGAATATACAAATAACAGATATGGCAGGTGCATACATTGAGCATTCGATGGTAATTGTTAATTTTTGTTCAATAGTAGCATCACAATTAAAAAATAGTACGTGCCGTGTATTCCCTGATAATGTTCAATATAAATGGCATACAAAATCAGGTGATGAAAGGAAAGTTATTCCAGATGCTACGATAAATTGTCAAGTGAGATCAAGGCGTGGCAATTCATTTGTTAATGCCCCTCAATTTGTTATGGAGGTATTATCGGATTCCACAGAAAAATATGACCGTGGCGAAAAAATGGAATTATATAAAGAACAAGAAATAAATGAATATTGGATTGTAAATTGGAATAGAAGGCAGGTTGAAATATATAATCTTGATTATGATGAAAAAGGAGCGCCGCAATATTATTTGTGGGAAACAATTACAGAAAATAACAAGGATGAGCTGAAAATAATTCATTTTCCACATATAAAAATTGATTTTGATGAGTTATTTAATATTGAATGGTAAGAGACGGTAAAGATTAGTGTACAAGAAGAGACCAACAGGGAGTGATGCAGAATGGCTGGATTTCGGTTATTCTGTGACACTCCTTTGTTCATTGGCATATGCAAAAAATAATATTCAGATATGTGGGGATAGAATGACAGCAAAGATAAGCATGGATAAAACAGACTCAGATAAAAGAAACTTAGATAAAACAAACTCGGATAGCACAAGGACGGTCAGGGCTGTGATTCCCGATTTCTCACTGCAGCAGATTGGCGAATCGGGCCAGTGTTTCCGGCTGAACCGGATCGCGCAGAACCGCTATGCGCTTGTCGCGTTCGGAAAATATCTTGAAGTGGAGCAGGCGGGCGACGAGCTTCTGTTTGCCTGTACACGGGAAGAATATGACGGAATCTGGCGGGAATATTTCGATCTGGACAACGACTATGCCCGGTATAGGGCGGCAGTGCCCGCGCAGGATCGATATCTGTCCGAGGCGGCGGCATTCGGCAGCGGTATCCGGATACTGCGCCAGGATGTGTGGGAGATGTTAATTTCTTTTATTATCTCCCAGCAGAACAATATCAAGCGGATTCGCAAGTGCATAGAGACGCTCTGCGTTCGCTACGGCGAGAGGCAGGATATCATACATGGCGTAAATGCAGGGGAAAATGAGAATACGGATACAAAAGACAACACGAAAGCGGACGCGAAAGGCATTGCTGCCCATGCATACTACACATTTCCCACCGTGGAAGCCCTTGCTGGCGTGCCGGAAGAAGAATTAAGGGCGTGCAATCTCGGATACCGCAGCAAATATATTGTCAATACGGCGAATCGTATTTTACATGGGGATGTTGCTCTGGATGCCTTGAAAAAGATGGACTATAAACAGGCAAAAGAGGAACTCTTAAAACTCTGCGGCGTTGGGGAAAAGGTGGCGGACTGCATCTGTCTGTTTGGTTTGCATCATATGGACGCGTTTCCGGTGGATACGCATATACGTAAGGCGTTGGACGGACATTACCCGACAGGGTTTCCGGTGGAAAAGTACGCCGGATACGCAGGAGTGATGCAGCAATATATTTTTTATTATGATCTGAAAAGAAAATAAAGAATAATGAAGTGCGGACTGTCATAAAAACATCAAAAAACAATGGGTTGTTGTGGAAGGAATAGGAGACATTTCAAAAAGATTGTGATAGAATATGTCACAGAGACTTTTTGTAGAAAAATAGTAAAGAAATCATATATGCTATGATCTGTTTGTGTAGGAGGAATTTCTATGGGCAGCGTGAAGGAGAAACGCTTCCGAAAACTGAAAAGGAAGAAAATATGGCCATCGATTGTGGCGTTTATACTGTTTATTTTTCTGTGTGTGGTATTGATTGCGCTTTTTTTGCAGATGTTTGCCTTGTATATCATGGGAACGAAGATCGTGCATCAGTACGGGGAAACGCAGCACGTAAAGGCGGCATTGGAAGGTTTTCTGGTGAATGGGGCGACGATCACCGAAGCGGTGGACGATATGTACGAGTATACGTTTACGGCGAATGATGTCTATGTGATTGACCCGAATGGCAGGGTCGTGGCGCAAACCGGATTTTCGGAACCGGATTTCAGTATGGTGCTTGATTTTGAATTTGCACAGGAATTTGGTCTGGGAGAGGGCTTCACGGCGGTTGCGGATAACAGTAACTGGCTTACATATGGGGATAGCTCGTATACGATATTTCTTGTGCCGATCGACGAAGTTTTCCGAGCGACTTTTTCATCGGATGGTGAACGTGAAAATATTGGAATGTGGCTGAATAAGCCTATTATCACGCAGATGTACTGGCTGCGCACGTCGCTTTACGGCGGTGAATATGACGCGTATGTCAAATGCACCATACAGGTTTTGAGACAGGATATCTTCTATATATGTATTTTCGGCATGATCGCGCTGCTTCTTTTGATGATTCCGATTATACTGCTTTTCATCAACACGATCCGCTCGATCGTGACACAACGCAAAATGTCGCAGATGATCTATCTGGACGGAGTTACCGGCGGAAAGAACTGGCTGTACTTCCGGAATTATGCGGAGCGCATACTGACCAGAGTGCATAACAGCAAGAAAGTGTTTGCGATCGTGAACCTGCATTTAGAGCGTTTTCAGAACTATTGTGCCTGCTATGGAGTCAAGGCAGGAGAGGAACTCTTAGGGGCAATGGACGGATTTTTACAGGCAAGGATTGGCAAGAATGAGTTCTTTGCGAGGTACGAGGGCGCAGACTTTGGCATGCTGCTTACCTGCGAGGGTGCAGATGAGCAGGAATACGAGGCGAATTACCGAAAGCGTCTCCGTTCGCTGCTGGCGGAGCTGACAGGCCTCAAATCAGATCAGAAGATTCATTTTCATGCGGGGGTTAACATCATACCGCCATACATGCCTGACGATGGCAAATGGTACCACCGCAGGAAAGATGTGGATGTCAATCAGTTATATACATACGCCAATGCGGCGAGAATGACGATCGATGCCATGGAAGAGCAGAAAATCACCTTTTTCAATCAGGAGATGTTGGATAAGCAGGTGTGGGAACTCTGGGTGGAGGACAATATGGAGGCGGCGCTTGGCAATGAAGAGTTCCAGGTTTATATGCAGCCGAAATACAGCCCGCTCAACGGCAAACTGGTGGGAGCGGAGGCACTCGTGCGCTGGAACAGCCCTGAAAAGGGACTGATATCGCCGGGCCAGTTCATTCCGATCTTTGAGGATACCGGTTTTGTCACGCTGCTCGATGATTACATGATATCGCATGTTGCGAAACTGCAGGCGGAATGGACGATACAGGGCAAAAAGATGATACCCGTCTCCGTGAACGTGTCGCGGGCGCATTTTGCACAGGAAGGACTAGCGGAACATATCTGCCAGCTTGTGGACGCTTACGGACCGAAGCATGAACTGATCGAACTGGAAGTGACGGAGAGCGCATTCTTTGATGACAAGGACATTCTGGTGGAGACCGTGAAACAGCTCAAGGTTTACGGATTTCATGTGTCCATGGACGATTTCGGCGCAGGGTATTCTTCCCTCAATTCCTTAAAAGACATACCGCTAGACGTGCTGAAATTGGACGGTGAGTTCTTCCAGGGTGACGATGACGGCGGAAGAGGGGAGATTGTGGTCAAAGAGGCAATCCAGCTTGCAAGAAGTCTGGATATGCGCGTGGTTGCGGAGGGAATTGAGAAAAAGGAGCAGGTGGATTTCCTTGCCAGACAGGGCTGCGACATGGTTCAGGGATTTTACTATGCAAAGCCTATGCCGGTTGCAGAGTTTGAAGAGAAAGTGGAGAAGGATGCATAATGTATACATTGTTTGTTAGTTTACAGATTTTGGGAATTACCGTATTATTTGCCGAGGCGATTTATCTTGTGAACCAGAGGCCGTCCAGACAGCAGATCCGAATGCTTCTGCTCATGATTGCGCTTTTGGTAGATTTCACGGGGTATCTGTTTGAGATTCAGTCAGAGACGATGGAACAGGCGTTACAGGCGGTCAAGTTTTCCTATCTTGGAAAGCCGATCATTGTGCTGACAATGTTTCTTTTTATCATGGATTACTGCAAGGTCAGGCTGCCCAAGTGGCTGCCGTCGGTTCTGTCGTGCCTTCACATCGGAGTGACGGCGTTAGTCATGTCATGTGAGACAAACAGGCTGTTCTTCAGCAGCATTGAATATAAGACGAATGGCATGTTCCGGCATTTGGAGTTCGGATATGGACCGGTGTATATCGCATATCATTCGGGGATTGCGGTCTATCTTATTATCATGGCGATTGCCTGTATCTGGAAGTATATTCATGCAGGCAACGATGGGGAAAAGAAACGGCTGATTGCATTCTTTTCCATTATGACAGTAATGCTCGTGGGATGGTCGGGATACATTTTCAACTGGTTTAAAGGGTATGATTCCACGCTGATTGCATATTTTACATCGGTCATCATACTTACCGTTTATCTGTACAAAGACAAACTGCTTGAGACGTTGTCCATGGCGCAGGATCAGGCGATCGATGAACTTTCGTCGGGACTGGTCGTGCTGGATCGGGATAACAACCTCATTTATTGCAATAAGAAAGCGCGGGAACTGTATTCGTTTGACAACATCAGCTCCTTGTCAAGAATTTTTGAGGAGCTGGATGACTGTATTATCGAGAAGAGAAATATTGAGCATGACAATAAGGTATATGAAGTGAACAGCCGCCTTCTGACCAAGCAGAACGCATATTTCGGTAAAATGTATGTGTTTGATGATATTACCGACAGTTTCCGCTATGCGAAAAATGCGCAGGAGCAGGCGGAGATCATGAAAGGGTTAAAAGAGCGCGCGGAGGCGGCGAATCAGGCGAAGTCAACGTTTGTCTCCAACATTACACATGAGATCAGAACCCCCATGAATGCGATCGTCGGAATGACAGAAATATTGCTTCGTGAGAACCTTCCTGAACAGGACGTGGGGTATCTTGTAAATATCAAAAATTCTGGCAATGCGCTTCTCAATATCGTCAACGATATTTTAGACTTTTCCAAAATTGAGTCGGGCAAGATGGATCTGGTGGAAGAAGAGTATGAGCCGATGGCGATGTTCAGCGATTTGAGCATGATCTTTCTGACGCGTATCGGAGAGAAAGATATGGAAGTGTTGTTTGATATCGACGAGAAACTTCCACAGAAATTGTACGGTGATGGCTTGCGTATCAGACAGGTTATCATCAATATTGTCAACAATGCGATCAAATTTACGGAGAGGGGTTTTGTCCGGCTCCAGATGAAGGTAGGCAGAGTCAACGGAGAGAACATAGAACTGCTGGTGTCCATACAGGATACGGGACAGGGCATTAAGGAAGAAGATTTAGATAAATTGTTTGGAGCTTTCCAGCAGGTGGACAGCAAGAAAAACCGGGGCAAAGAAGGCACGGGGCTTGGACTGTCCATCTCGAAGCAGCTCGTTGAGATGATGGGCGGCAGTATCGGGGTGCGCAGCACTTACGGGGAAGGCAGTGAGTTCTATTTCAATGTCATACAGAAAAAATGCACCGATCAGCTTGCCGCCGAGATCCATGACGATGAAGTGCGTAAAAACCTTAAGGTCGGCGGATATTTCAGCAAAGCATGCCTGTGGCACGGTTTAGAAGAGCTGTGTGGGAAATTCGGGATATCCTGTGTCCCTTACGAGGAGTGGAAAGAGACGAGACAGCAGCTCGACTGCTTCTTCATGGATCTGGCGGGGCATGATAAGATCGCGAATGACATTGACAATTATAGTTCGCAGATGGGCGAGATGTATGTGCTTCGCAATCCGCTCTTAGAGGAATGCAATGCGGCGGGCATCACGGCGATCAACAAGCCGCTCTACACCCAGAATTTCTGTCAGATGATCAACCATGAGGCATTGTATGTAGGACCCGTGGTGGAGGAATACATGAACTTCATGGCGCCGGATGCGCAGGTACTTATCGTGGACGATAACGAGATCAATCTTGAGGTGGCGGCAGGTCTCTTGGAGCCGCTGCATATGCAGATCGACTTAGCAGACAGCGGCAAACGAGCGCTTCAGATGGCGGCGGAGAAGAAGTACCATCTGATTTTCATGGATCATATGATGCCCGTCATGGATGGTATTGAGACGACCGAACGGATGCGCCAGATGGAGGACGAATATTATCATACCGTGCCGATCGTTGCATTGACGGCGAATGCGCTGATGGATGCGCGGGAGCAATTCGCCAAGGCTGGCATGGACGACTTTGTGGCAAAGCCTATCGAGATGAAAGAAATATGTAAGTGCATCAAAAAGTGGCTGCCCGATGAATTGATCGTTCCCAACACAGATACGGGCGATGCACAGCCAACCGAGGGAGTGCAGACGGAAAATACGCAAAATCTAAATAGTATACAGAATGTGCAGGCTGCCGGTTCGACGGCAGGACAGACGCAGGGGGCGCCGCTTCCGGAACTTCCCGGTATCAACTCGGCGGATGGCGTCAAGTATTCCGGAAGTGAGAAACTATGGTATAAACTGCTCGGAGATTTCTATAAACTGATTGACGCCAAGGCAAACAAGATTGAAAAGTGCCTTGCGGATAATCTGATTCGGGATTATACGATAGAAGTCCACGCCCTCAAAAATACGGCACGCATGGTCGGTGCGGGGCATTTGTCTGAATGGTTTCACCGCATGGAGGACTGTGGCAATTTCGGTGACGTGGAGACCATCCTAGCGGAGACTCCGGGATTGCTTGCGGAACTCAGAAGTTATAAGGAGGTTCTGCGCCCATATGGGGAAGCGGGCAACCAGAATAAGAAGGAAGTGCCGGCGGAGGAACTCATAGCGATCCTGGCGAATATGAAGGACTGCATGGATCAGTTTGATCTGGACGGCGTGGATATGGCGATGCAGGATCTTGAGAAATGCCGCATACCGGATAGCTGTGCCCAGCAGATGGAGACGCTGCGGGTGGCGGTCGTGGATGTTATGATGGAAGAAGTCATAAATGTGGCGGACGAGATGATTGGGATTCTGCAGGGGTGAGAACTCCGGTACGGAATGGATAAAGTTGGATGAACGAGGAGGGCAGAAATGAAAAAATGTTTCAGTCTGGTCATGGCGGCGGTGCTTTTTGCGGCGGTGCTGTCTGGATGCGGCGGGAAAGAAGCTTCGACGGAAAAGTCAGGACGGGAGCAGGTAACGGTGGCGTTGTGGAGCGATCAGCTTACCGAGCGTTATGCCCCGTATCTGCAGGAGCGTTTTCCGGAAGTGGATTTTACTTTCTATGTGGCGACCAATTCCACTGACTTCTACCGTTTTAAGCAAGAGCGGGGAGATCTGCCCGATATTCTTACCGTGCGGCGGTTTGCCCTGCGGGACGTGGCGGGATGGAAGGATGCCCTGTTGGACTTAAGCGACACGGAATTGGCGAATACTTTTCCTCAGACGTATCTGCGCAGTTATACTTACAACGATGGCACGGTAAACTGGCTTCCTGCCTGCGCGGAAGTGGATGGCATTCTTGTAAATAAGGTACTGCTTCAGGAACATGGATTATCCCTTCCGGAAAATTATGAGGATTTCGTGGAGCTGTGCGGTGCATTGGAAGAACTGGATATCAAACCTTTTTCTGCCAACTTCGGGGCGGACTATACTTGTATGGAAGTGCTTCAAGGGCTGTCTGTGGAGCGGCTTACCTCACAGGAAGGGCGCGAGTGGCGGCAGCAGTACGAGAGCGGTCAGACAGACCAGCTTGACGAAGAAGTCTGGCTTTCCGTTTTTGAACGGATGGAAGAGTTTATCGAATATGCAGGGCTTGATGCTTCGGATTTAAGCAGTAATGCCGGTGACTTTTTCGAGGCTCTTGAGAAGGGGGAGACGGCAATGATCCGCACGACACCCGACGAGACAGACACTTATGGATTGGAGGATAATTGTCTGCTGCTTCCTTATTTCGGGGAGACGGCGGAGAGCAGCTGGTATCTTACTTATCCTGCTTTTCAGATAGGCGCGAATGTTCAGGGAACGGATGACCCTGCCCGCAAGCAGCTTATTCTGGATATTATGACGGCAATGTTGGATGAGGAGGGACTAGCGCAGATCACCAAAGACGAGACGCTGATTGCCTACAATAAGGATGTGCCTCAGACTTTGTCTCCGTTGCTTGAAACCATGGAGGAACAAGTCAATGATAACCGGCTCTACATCCGTCTCGCTTCGGCGGACATGTTTTCTGTCTCACAGACAGTCGTCCAGGGGATGATAAACGGGGAGTATCCCGATGCGCGTTCCGCTTTTAATGCTTTCAATGCCGCCATGAGCGGGGTATCCTGTGATACGGAGACAACGTTCCATATTGATACGGACTATTCTTATGCCTTTGATGCAGAGCATGGCTGCCAGGCGGCTTCGGCGGTGTTCAACTCCCTTAGGGAAGAGGTGGGAACCCAGATGCTGATCGCGCCTGCGGAAGCGGTGGCAGGAAATATTGCTGCCGGAGATTATACCCGGTCGGAATTGGATTTCCTGACGATGGGCGAGGCGCCGGTGATTGCCCTGTGTGAAATGACGGGGGAGCAGTTGTACCGGTATGTAGAGAGTGTGCTTACCATTTCGGGCCGGCGGGGATCTGTGGTCAACGATTCGACCTTATATGTATCCAGTGGCTTTGAAATGTCTGTCCGGAAGACGGACACGGGCTACGCCTTGGAAGAACTGACGATCGACGGGCAGGAGTTGGATCGGGAGACAGTCTATACCGTGGCGGCTCTGGGGAACTTGGAGAATATGATGGAGGAGACTTTGGAAGCGGCAGGTGTGACGGACTATGGCAAGACGGAGGCGACATATCAGCAGATCGTGACAGAGCGGCTTGCGGCGGGACGTCAGCTTGCGGCGCCTACGGACTATATCACATTGCAATAGGAAGAAAAGGGGAATTGCTATGGGTTTCAAGGGGAATAAACGGTACATGGTTCTTCCAATAGCGTTGGGAGTGGGACTGCTTGCGGTTTTACTGGCGGGCGCATCCTTTTTTACGAAATATCTGGAACAGCAGATCTTTGTGGAGCGTACTACGCAGCTAGTGGAGATTACGGCACAAGTGCAGGTGAATCTGGGCAATGCTCTGGATACGCACTGGAACTATCTTATGGCTGCTGTTAATGCCCTGGAGGAGGGGGACTTTGCCGACGGGGAGGACGTGGCTGCTTATGTGGGCGGATTGGAAGGGCTGCTTGAGATGGACAGCTATAGTTCGGATCTTATGTTGTTAGACAGCCAAGGCAATTGTTGGGATAAGGATGGCAGGCACGGTATTTGGGCGGATCTGGATCTGGTAGCTGGCGGGGAGGAGCGATGCAGTTTCATCTCGGACAGTTATATTACGCAGGATAGCTGCTGGATTTTGGCGCAAAAACTGGAAACGCCCTTAGAGACGGAAGATGGTCTCATTTTCACGCATGCCGTTCTTTTGAAAGATATCTATACACTGTCCCAGTATTATGACAGCGCCGCTTATGGCGGCCACAATGAGACTTATATTCTGAAAAGCAACGGCACCCGTATGTACGACAATGTTTCCGGGGAAAACATGATTCAGGCGTACAACGTGCTGAAGGTGTTAGAGGAGATGGAGGGGCAACGGTATCTCGATATCCGTGGCGCATTGGAAGAGGAAGATACGATCAGTACAAATTTCTGGATCGATGGACAGGAGTATTATTACTGCATCACGTCTTTGGAGGAATATGATACGCTTCTGCTTTTTCTGATTCCGGCGGATTATGTGGCTTCCGGAACGGTGGAAATGGTAAATACGGTGGTGCGCACGCTGCTGATGCTTGCGGTGGTGGTTCTTGTGCTGGTGGCAGTTGCCTCGATTGCGATCCTCCGGCAGCGCAACAATGCCAAACTATATCTCCAGGAACAGGCGAACCTGCATAAGCAGGAAGAACTAAACCAGCAGCTGGAAGAGGCCAATGCCATGCTCACCCGCTCCAAGGAATCGGCGGAGCAGGCTTTTCAGATTGCGGAGGAGGCGAACCGCGCCAAGAGTTCTTTCTTATCCAATATGAGCCATGATATCCGTACTCCCATGAATGCGATCGTGGGTTTCGCCGCCCTGCTGACGCGGGATGCGGAGAATCCGGACAAGGTGAGGGAATACACGAAGAAGATTACCTCATCTAGCCAGCATCTTTTGGGGCTGATCAATGACATTCTGGATATCAGCAAGATTGAGGCGGGTAAGACGACGCTGAACGTATCGAATGAGAGTATGGTGGATCTGATTGAGAACATTGACAGTATTATTCGTCCGCAGATGAAGGCAAAAGGACATAACTTTGAAGTCTACAGCATGGATTTAAAACATGAATATGTGGTGATGGATAAACTGCGCCTGAATCAGATTCTGCTTAACCTGTTATCCAATGCGGTGAAATACACACCGGATGGCGGCTGTATCAAGCTGATTGTCCAGGAATTGCCGCAACATGCCAAACAGTTAGCCAGCTATCGTTTTGTCGTGGAGGATAACGGGTATGGCATGAGCGAGGAATACCAGCAGAAGCTTTTCCAAGCCTTTACCCGTGAGGAAGACAGTGTGACCAATAAGATTCAGGGAACCGGTCTTGGAATGGCGATCACGAAAAACCTGATTGATCTGATGGGCGGAACCATAGCGGTGAAGAGTAAAAAGGGCGAAGGCACGACTTTTACCGTGGAACTGCACTTGCATATCAACGATCAGGAAATCGACCAGAATTTCTGGAAAGATTGTGGCATTACCCGGCTTCTGGCGGTGGATGATGAAGAGGTTGTCTGCCAGAATATTCATATGACGATGGAAGGCACCGGGGTGAACGTAGACTATGTTTTGGATGGCGAGAGCGCGGTTGACATGGTGAAGCGGTCTGGTGAGGAGGGAAGGATGTATGATATCGTCCTTCTGGATTGGAAGATGCCCGGCATGGACGGTATTCAGACAGCACGTCGCATTCGGGAAACCGTACCGGACAATACACCGATTCTGATTCTGACTAGTTATGACTGGCCGGAGGTGGAAGAGGAGGCGCGTGATGCCGGAGTGGATGCATTCCTTCCGAAGCCATTTTTCCTGACCAGCTTCCGCCAGAAGGTGGATGGGATTCTGAACCCGGAGACTTCGGCAGTTGTGGTACAAGAATCTGCCAGCTCGCAGAGCATACTAGAGGGGATGCATATCCTGGCGGCGGAGGACAATGAGATTAATGCGGAGATTTTAAGGGAATTGATTGATATCGCGGGAGCGGACTGTGAGATTTGTGAAAACGGGCAGGTTGCCGTGGAGAAATTTAGACAGTCTAAGCCTGGACAGTACCAGATTATCCTGATGGATGTACAGATGCCGGTGATGAACGGTTATGAGGCGACCAGAGCGATCCGGGCGTTGGATCATCCGTTGGCAAAGAAGATTCCGATTATTGCCATGACGGCAAATGCGTTTGCCGAGGATGTGCGGGATGCGCTGGATGCGGGGATGGATGCGCATGTGGCAAAGCCTGTGGATATGATGGTGTTAGAGCGGGAAGTTCGGGCGGTGCTGGCGGCGGAAGTTGGTGTGTAAGGAGGATTTATTGGGATTCGGATGTCGATAATCCTATCGTATAAGTTGTGAGGGCAGATTGCACAAAATGTCCGCTCGTGTCGGACTCCGGAATATGGATTTTCTAA
>JAMPGN010000009.1 GCA_023663915.1 Eubacterium sp.
CTTCTCGTGCGGCTCCGGTTTCTTTACCCGCCGTAAAATCGTCTCCATTCTCTTTAATAAAATAATGGGTGAGACCGGTTTGATTACATAATCGTCAGCATAGAGATTGAACGCCTGCACCTGTGTTTTCTCATCGCCAAGCGCAGTCAGCATGATAACTGCCATCTCCGGATACCTCTCTTTGATAGATTGCAGAACCTCAAGACCACTGACCTCTGGTACCATAATATCCAGTACTGCCATGTCAAACGGCTGTCGATCCAGTAGTTCAATTGCCTGTTTGCCGTTTTGGGCGCAAGTAACATGATAATTCTGAATTTTCATATACTCTGTCAACACTTCCCTTATGGTGGGCTCGTCTTCCAGAAATAAAATATTTGCAGCCATGCTTTCACTCCTGTTTGTTTCCTTTTGCGTTGTATGAAATTGTTCCTCTGGATCTATTGTAACATGACGATATGAATTTGATGTGAAGATGATGTGTGATGAAAAAAAGAATGATAGACGATTATCTCATCTATCACCCTTTGTCTGTTCATGAATTTTTGTCTATTGCTTCGGTCTCCCAATCAATACCCTTTTCCCACAAAATGCAAACCCGTATTTCCGTATGTGCCTTTCGGAAATCCCTTTTGCCATGAGAGCCGCCTGATAATCCTGCTCATCAATCTGCTTCAACGCGCTCTGTACGGTATCGGATAATTCCTTCTCATCTGCATCTTGAACTTTGAACTCTATAATAACCGCGTCCTGTGGAATATCGTTATGGAACGCCTCGCTGTTCTTCAAACTTCCCGCTAAAACTCTTGGCTCAAGCATGATATCATACCTGCCGAAACCGCTCTCCCTGTTTGATGTGATTACATATCTGTCTGCCAATTCCACCATCAATCCCAATACAAATCCATGATAGAAGCGCTCCGGCTCTGTCCGAGAAGGCTTCGTCCCGGTATCAAAACTGCTGAACATCTCTACGGTTACTCTGTTCATATAAGTATTCATTGCTTTCAGATCATCGAGCAGCAATGCCCTAATAAAATCATTGTAATCTGTCTTGACACTGCCAAACCATTTCCGGATCATGCTTCGGAACATCGCTCTGACTTCAAAATTGGTTAGTTCGAGTTCATAATCTTCGATTAGCTCATGAAATTCTGAAAAAGAAGCCTGATAATTCTTTACTTTCAGATAACCGCTGGCAAGCAAAAGACTCCAGACCGCCTGTTCGTCCGTGTCCAGCGAATCATATACGATCTGTTCATCTATTTCAACGCAGAAAGATTCGCCCTGAATCAGACGTTCAAAAGTCTTCTTAATATTAGAGCTTCCCTCCCGTATCAGTTTCCCCGCAAGACTATTGGAGCTGGAGTTTGCCCAATATGTCCCCACTTTTCGTTCATCGAGGAAATTGATGATAGACCATGGATTATAAATATCCTTTTTCTCGCCAAAAGTAAATCCGTCATACCAAAATTTTACCTGCTCTTTGTCATCTGACAACCCAAATTCATTCAACGCCAAAAAAACTTCTTCTTCTGTAAAGCCGAAACTGTCTGCATATTTTTTGGAAGTTGTCGTCACTACTTTTAAATTATTTAAGTCCGAGAAAATACTCTCTTTACTAACTCTTGTAATTCCTGTCATAACGGCACGTTCCAGATAAGGATTCGTCTTAAACGTAGAATTAAACAAACTTCTTGTAAATGTAACCATCTCACTCCAATAATGATTCACATAAGCTTCCTGCATCGGAGTATCATACTCATCAAGGAAAATAAGTACTTTTTTCTTATAATACCGCGACAAATAAGCAGATAATGCTTTCAAGGCAAAGGAGGCTTCGTTCTCTTCCATATCCACAGAGATGTGTGTAAAATCTTTTTTCTCACCTTCATTCATCAAATCAGATTCCAGCAAAAAATCGAATTGATTATAAAGTTCTTTGATAATACGACACATTTTTTTGCGTGCCTGAATAAAAGATGTTTCCTTTATGTCTGCGAAGCTCAAAAAAATAACGGGATATGTGCCCTGCAGCTTACGGTATTTTTCATCCTGCCATATGGAAAGCCCCTCGAATAAATCACTGCGTCCGGCATATTTCACGGAAAAGAATTTTTCTAACATATTTAGGTTTAACGTCTTGCCAAAACGCCTCGGACGGGTAATCAGCGTCACATCGTCGGCAGATTCCCACCACTGCCTAATGAAATCGGTCTTGTCAATGTAAAAATTGTCATTTATTCTAATCTTCTCAAAATCCTGGTTGCCAATACTGACTGTTCTTGCCATGTTTTGTTTTCCTTTCGCCGCTCTTATACTTATAGCGTTTCCCGTCTCTCATATACAGTATATCCATTTCGTTTTGTGAAGGCAATGTCTGCATGGATTTTCATGCTTTACTTTCCATTAAAAAATTAATCACATTCTTATGGATAATACCATTTCTTGAAAAATCAAACTTATCCATAGAAATAACATATTTGGGGTAGTTATCCATAATCGTCCTAAATGCGCCGAACTCCCTGTCAATCACAGACTGGTCTGCCAAATAATACGCAACTTGGTAATACTCAATCCTATCACCTTTTACAGCGACAAAATCTACTTCTCCCTTTGGTATTTTTCCTACATACACCTCATAGTCCCGGTTTCTAAGTTCGTTATACACAATATTTTCCAGCATTGCACCCATTTCTAGCTTGTAGCCGCTATTGTGAATCCGACCTAATCCCAAATCTGTTAGAAAATATTTGTCCAGTGTCGTGAGTAACTGCTTTCCCCGAATATCATAACGCTGTGCTTTGTTTACGATCAAGGATGCTTGTATATAGTCAAGATAATTGTACAAAGTCTGCGCACTGACTGTGCGGTCTACACTTTTAAAATAATTTAAAATTCCTTTCGCCGAAAAAGTCTGCGATGGATTCAACATAAGATATTCCATGATGCGGCTGATCAGATCAACCTCTTTTGCCCCTGTCCTCTGAACAATATCTCGCAATACAATGGAATTATACAAATCCTGTAAAAAGGTGCGTGTTTCATTTTCACCATTCATAGAAAAACGCTGGGGCATGCCTCCCCAGTTCATAGCGAAGCCTCCTTGTTAGAAGATTTTCCTATTGTCTAATTAATATTTTATACACTTATGATAGAATAATTCATTGAAAAAATAAAGTTATTTTGATCTATCAAAATAACTTTACTTTCCCCATTTATTTCACAAAGGCAATATCCTGTAATCTTTTAATCAGTAAAACATTGTTAGTTACTATTAGTCGCCTGCAGTTCCAATAAGCACCTTTTTACCACAAAAAGCAAACCCATACTTCCGTATGCGCTCCTCCGAAATCCCCTTTGCTATCAGAGATGCCTGATAATCTCGTTCCTCAATCTGTCTCAACGCGTCCTGTACTGTATCAGATAATTGCTTTTCATCTGTATCCTGTACTTTAAACTCTATGATAATGGCATCCTGTTTGACATCACTATTTTGTATTACACTTATATCTTGTGCCTCCGACTCAACTCTCGGCTCTACCATCACATCATATCTGCCAAATCCACTTTCTCTATTTGACGTAACCACATACCGGTCAGCCAGTTCCACCATCAGCCCTAAGACAAAACCATGATAAAAACGTTCTGGCTCTCCTTGCGGGCTTTTACCTGTATCAAAATAGCTGAACATCTCTTCTGTTACCCGATTCATGTAAGTATTCATTGCTTTTACATCACCAGCCAGCAATGCCTTGATAAAATCATTATAATCATCATTCCATGTAAACCAGTCCTGAACCATATTTTCAAACATGATACGGACTTCTTTATTCGTCAGCGCCAGATCATAATACATATGCCCTGTTTTTTCCTCAAATATAGTATTCTCCACTTTTAAATACCCGCTGGCAAGCAGAAGACTCCAGATTGCATTCCTTTTCATAGCTAATTGGTTATAGACGATCTGCTCGTCTATTTCCATATGGAGTGTGCCGCCCTTTAATAATTCCTCAAATGCCTGTTTAATCTTTGGTTTGCCTTCTTTGAGCAGTTTTTCCACTAAACGGTTTGAACTGGTATTTGTCCAGTAAGCGCCGACTTTCTTTTTATCAAGAAAATTAATGATAGACCATGGATTATAGATATCTCTTCTTTCCCCAAAAGAAAATCCGTCATACCAGTTCTTAACCTTCTGTTTTTGATCCGCTAAACCATACTCTTCTAATGCTGTAAATACTTCCTCCTCCGTAAATCCGAAACAATCCGAATACTTCTCCGATGTTGTAGTTACTACCTCAAGGTTATTTAAATCAGAAAAAATGGATTCTTTACTGACTCTCGTAATCCCTGTCATAATGGCACGTTCCAGATAAGGATTTGTTTTGAACGTGGAATTAAACAGGCTTCTGGTAAACTTAATCATTTCTTCCCAATACCCGTTAACAAAAGCTTCCTGCATAGGCGTATCATATTCATCCAGAAGAACAATCGTCTTCTTCCCATAATATCTGCCAAGATAATCCGTCAAAGCCCTAAGCGATGCCGCCGCCGTACTATCTGACATATTTGCAGTAACGCTTTGATAAAATGCTTTTTCTTTCTCATTGAGCAGATTCCCGTTAAGCAGATAATCATATTTATTAAACTGTTCTTCTATCGTTCTGCCTATACTTTCCTTTGCGCCTGCAAAGGTACTGTCCTTAATACTCGCAAAACTGATCAAAATCACAGGGTATGTTCCTTGAAGTCTTCTGTATTTTTCATCTTTCCAGATTTTAAGGTTCTGAAAGAGATCACTCCTATCCTTGTATGCCGCAGAAAAAAACTTCTCCAGCATGCTCATATTCAGTGTCTTGCCAAACCGCCTTGGTCTGGTGATCAGCGTCACACTATCCCTGCTTTCCCACCACCGGCATATAAAATCAGTCTTATCGATATAGAAATATCCTTCCTGCCTGATTGTCTCAAAATCCTGATTCCCGATGCCTACCGCTCTTGCCATATTTGCCTCTCCTTCCACTGCAATTATAAGCATATTTTCAGTATAGCCGCTTCCTGTTTTAAAATCAACGACTCCACTTAATTCATCATAATTCCACGCCATTCCCCACAACATCCCTAAAACAAATTACACGGGATAAAACAGTTCTTCTCGTCGATCGGAATCACCTCTTCACACATACAGATAATCCCGCCGCTGCCGCGCTCCACTTTCACTCTGTCAAGCACTTCATACTTCTTGACCTCACGCCTGTCCGGATTCGCTGACTTCTTGATTTCCAACGGATGGATTACACCGTTTTCTTCCACAAAAATATCAACCTCCTTTGCATTGGAATCCCGATAATAAGTCATAGATACCTTGGAAGGCGCATAGGCAAAGTTTTTTAGTAATTCAATTACCACATAATTCTCAAAATAATGTCCGCTCGCTGCCCCATTCATCAAGGTATTCCGGGTCAGCCACATGGACAGATAAGCACACAGCCCGGTATCACAAAAGTACAATTTAGGCGTTTTCGTAAGGCGTTTCAATTCGTTATTCGCATAGGGCTGCAAAAGATAGACAATGCCTAACCCCTGCAAAAGGCGCAGCCATTCCTTTGCCGTGGGCTGGGAAATTTCCGCCGCATCCGCCAAAGTCTTATAATTAACCTGCTGTGAAGTCAGCGCGGCGCATGCATTTAAAAACTTACGGAAACGGACGGAATCCGTAATACCGCCTTCTTCAGACACATCCCGCATAAGATATGTCTCAATATAAGAATTAAAATATTCCTGCCGCTGTTCCACATCCGCATGCAGCGCATCTGGCATACCGCCGCGCCAGATATGGTCAAATACATCCTCTATATCATTCTTTTTTACAAGCGGCTGTCTTTTTAGCAGACAATCCAGAGAAAAATCCAATTCATCTGAAAAAAACAGCTCTTCCGTCTCACTTTTGGACAAACTATAAAGTTCCAGAATCCCGACTCTTCCCGCCAATGTTTCACGGATATTTTTCATCATGCCATACTGCTGCGATCCAGTCAGCCAGAATAAACCCCTCTCTTCGCTCTCATCGCACATGATCTTAATCTGCTCAAACAACTCCGGCGCTTTCTGTATTTCATCAATTATGATCGGCGGCTTGTATGTCTGGAAAAATAAAACCGGATCTGACTTTGCAAGCGCCCGTGCCATTGTATGATCCATAGAAACATAAGTACGGTTCTGCTCTTCCGCCAGATGTTTCAGCATGGTAGTCTTCCCAACCTGTCTTGCACCCGTCACAAGCACAACCTTAAAAAAAGAATCCATACGCAAAAATTTTCGTTCCAGCATTCGTGTTATATACTGCATTGGTTTCCTCTTTCCATAAATTTAGGATAAAATAAAGTGTACTTTATTTTATCCTAAACAATGCATCATTGTCAAATATGGTATTCTTTATTTTTGAATGCATTTTTCTTTTGGCTTCCATACTGTTCTGCATTTCCCCAAAAAGACCTTTTACAAATCACTTGATGTACAGCCTTAGGAACGTTACAATATCGTTGATAGAGAACATTTCTCTATCACAAAACATACAAAAGCAAATTCCCTACCCTATAAGCGAGGTGACAAACTATGCTGCGCATAGCAATCTGTGACGATGACAGCAACGCAGTCCAATTCCATAAAGAAATGACAGAAAATTGTCTAAGACAAAACAAAAGCACCGGCGAAATTACACTCTACGATACCAGCGAAAACCTGCTTTATGACATTACCGAAGACAACTTTTTCTATGACTTGATTCTGTTGGATATCGAAATGCCTGGATATTCCGGTATGAAGATTGCAAAATCGATCAACCCTTTCCTGCCGAATGTCAAAATCATATTTATCACTTCCCATATCGAGTATGCGGTCGATGCCTTTGAGTTATCGATTTTCCGCTACGTCCCCAAAAACGACATCGACAAAAGGCTGCCCGCCGCCATACAGGACGCCGTCAGACTGATCGAACTCGAAGACGGCAAATCCTACACCATACGGACAAACAGCCGCCTCGAAAAAATTCCCTGCAAAGATATCTACTACATTGAGCGCGACGGGAAAAACGCTGCCATCACTTTCTCCGGTGGAATCTCCAAGGTACGCCGAAGCCTGCAGCAAGTCTATGAGGAACTGGACGCGGAAGAATTTCTTTATATCGACCGGGGCTGTATCGTCAATCTGATTCATATCATGCAAATCAAAGACGGTATGGCTGTCCTGAAAAACGGCGTTTCGCTTCCCATCAGCCGTTCCCATTTAACGGATGTAAAAGAACAAATCAACCACTATTGGGGGACACATATATGATAAACTGGCTTACTTTACTCTCTGATGCCGCTGCCGCAAGCGTGCGGGTCATTACCTGTCTGTTTCTGATATCCCGGCTCTTGTCCGCCGCCAAGCCGCATACAAAAAGCATAACCGCAGGACTAACAGGCGCAATGATTCTTTCCATGCTCCCTTACCTGTTCTCCCCTTTAACGGGACTGCCCGATTTTGCTTGTCTCGCGCTGGAGACAATCTGGCTCTCTGTCTGCGCAAACCGTCTGCAAAATGCGGATACCCGGTTAAGCCTTTTTGTTGCAATTTTCTATGAGATTGCCGCTGCCTTCTGGCAATTTCTTTTCGCCACATGGCTGGGCGTGGTGTTTCATGCACCAGCTTTTCTCGATCCCGAAACCACAAACGGACAGATTGCAGTCTGGATCCTCCATGCACTGCTCATTCTTTTAACAATATATCTTTACCGATCTCATAGCTTAGGAGCAAAAGAGGTCTTTCACTTTGCCGCCGCCATTGCTTTGGCGGGATTTCTCGCTATTGTCACATTATCCGGGCAGACGGCTCTCGCAATCGCGTCTGACACGCTGGGAATGTGGATGATTCTATCGATCGTACTAATCATGGCTGTGCTTGTATTCAACATAAACCGGCAGTATGAATTGGAAAAAGAACTGACGAAGCTGAAAGCAGCGCAGACGGAATTACTGGAACGTGACTATACTGCCCTAAACAATGCCTATACCGTCAATGCCAAATTATTCCACGACTTACACAATCACATCGGCGTACTGCGCCAGCTTCTCTCCCATCAAAAGACAGAAGAAGCCATACAATACCTCGATGAATTACAAACGCCTATACAACAAATGACCGATACCGTATGGAGTGGCGATGAAACTGTGGATTATCTCATCAACAGTAAAATCCATGCCGCCGAAACCGATCAAATCCTATTCCATGCGCAAATCGAATTTCCCCGCCATACAGATATTCGGAGCGCAGACCTGTGTACAATATTGGGAAATCTGTTAGACAACGCCTTAGAAGCCGCAAGACAAGTGCCGCTCCCGGAACAGCGCTTTATAAACCTTACTATCCGCCGCATCAATCAGATGATCATCATAAAGGTAGAAAATAACTATGCAGTCCTACCAGCCAGCATCGATGGTTCTTTAAAAACAACCAAGGAAAACAATGGTCTGCACGGCTGGGGACTCCTAAGCGCCCGCGCCACCGCCGAAAAATACGACGGTACGGTGCAGACTTCTTATAGCGGAAACACATTTCGAGCAGTCGTTACCCTGTCCTATCAAGGAATACCTATGGAATGATCTGTCTCTTTTATGTTGCAGACTTTTTTACATTTACCCGAATGTATTTCTGATTTTACCAAGTTCATTGCGGTTTTCCACCCAGTCTTCCACATATCCGCAATCACAGCAGACATAGCGCGCCACGGGAACTCTCTCCACGGTCACAAATTTTGTGATGCAGATACTGTTCGCCAGATAGCGGTGTGCATCGTCCGGCACGCGAACAATGTTATGCGAGTTACATTTTGGACAACATTTTACATTTTTCAATCTTGTTTCCTCCAATCTCAAAAAATAAGAACCCCAGACATTCCGCGATTACAATAGGAATCCATACCCATACCATAATCGGTCTTGCCCCGATTAAAACTGCAAGCAACATCATCACTCCCGGAACAATATATTTTCGCGGATGATGCCATAAATCATTCTCAATCTTCCAATTCTGGATAGGGAAATGCCATTCCAGAACCACCGACAAGACCGCACTCTGCAGAGCAAAAAGCCCCGCCGTCAAAATATTTGTACCCACAACCCCACCATTTTGAAACTGCCAGCTCATCAGATAAATACTGTCTGTAGCCATATTGACCACAAATAAAAAGAAGCAGTACCAACCACCAAAACGCACCGCCTGTCCCGGAAGCATCCGGACAGCCCGCTCCAGTTCACGGTCGCATGACAGCAAAACGCAGACAGGCGTATTCAGACTCAAAATCGCAAATCCCAGCGGCATGACATTCAGGCCCTCAAACTCTCCAAGCAACAACGGCAGAAAACAGGCAACCACCCATAGCCCAACCATATTCATCCGATAGCTTTTGTTTGCAGTTAAATACCGAAACAAGTACACCAAAATATTCCCTTTCCTCCGTCTCTTTCTACCCGCGGTCAGCCTTGCCGCTGATGCAGAACGGTAAAACGCATATGCGTCAACGGACAATATTTTCTTTCCTGTGAGCATGATGCGCCACACCGCCGCCAGCAGACAACCACTGCATGCACACAACACTGTCACTACAAATTGTATAACTTCCCACCTCCCAACGACAATAAAGAGTGTTAGCACTGCCAAAGTTTTTGTTATCAGCGTATAACTCCCGAAGGCAAGCATATAAGCTCCGACCAGCCTTCTATTATCAAATGGAAGCATGAATAGCCCCATCATTGACTCCGCATTCTGTGCCGAACCCAGCGACCGCCACATCACCCCCAGCGAAAAAAATGTCATTGTCAGATAAAAGATAGACGGAGCCACCGCCACTTTGATTCCCATAACAGAAACCACATAGTAGACAATCAGACATAGAAATACACTTTTCCCCACACGTTCATACCGTGCCCCCAATAACTGCTTTGAAATTGCATAAAATGATTTCATATTTTTATCATTCCTTTCCAAGGCACAAACAGTTTGTGAAAGATTTATCAAATTCTTTCACTCTTCACCCTCCGCAAGCGTTTCCCGAATCCTCCCCGCCTCAATTTCTTGTCCGATGAAACTGCGCTTGATCCTTCCCTGCTCTAAAACAAGTACCCTGTCGGAAGTCAGACAGATACTTTCAAGAATATGCGAGGAAAAAAGAACCGTTCCGTATTGCCGATAACTATTGATCTGCCGGTAAAGAAATTCTGTGCTCTGAAAGTCAAGCCCGTTCACAGGCTCGTCCAGCAAAAGCAATTTCGGTCGCAATGCAAAAGCCGTAATCAGATAAACTTTTTTCAGATTACCCGTAGACAGCTCTTTCAACAGCACATCCGTATAATCCTCAAAATGAAACCCCTGTATCAGCTCCGAAACATCCGGCAACTCTCTCCCGTATGACGATGCCGCATAAGACAAATATTCATGAAAGGTAAAATATGGAAAAGACCGATCCTCTGCAAACACCGTATACCGCTCCCGTTTAAACTCATTGTTTCGGAACAAAGATGCATTTCCCTGTAAGGTTTTATGGAAAAACTTCCTTGCAGAATGTTCCCCCATGAAAACTCTCCCCATAAAAGCAATCTCTTCCACGCGCAGACTATCCATCAGCCCGGACACAGCCTTGATAAATGTGGTTTTACCAGCCCCGTTCAGTCCGATCAAACCGACGACCTCATTTATCCCCAGTTTAATAGAAAAGTCGGAAAGCACAGGTTTGTCTGGCATATACCAGACGCACATATTTTTCATTGCAAGCAATATGGAATCGTCCATCTTACTACCTCCGATCGTTTTTGTCTTAAATCATGTATCCAACATAACGCAAGATGGACGTTTCTGCGCTTATGTCCTCAATCGGTAGGTTTTTGACCACGAAAATCAAAAAATCCCCTTCTCAAAAACGGTCAACGACGTATAATTATAATTAACCGCAACGGTCAAAAAAACGAGCTAACGCTTGTTTTTGCATAAGAATTTCCTAATGGAAACTGCCTCCGGCATGAATAGGAGTATCTCATGAACGACAAATTTTTCACCCTGCCAAAATCCAAACAGGAAGCCATCATCAATGCCGGCTTCCACGTCTTTTCCCAAAATTCCTATAAGAAAAGCCCTATGAGCGAGATTGCAGACGCCGCTGGAATCAGTAAATCCCTGCTTTTCCATTATTTTCATAACAAAAAGGAACTGTACCTTTTTCTATGGGATCAGTGCACAAAGATCACTCTGGATGCCATCGAAAAGAACAGATGTTACGAGCAGAAAGATTTATTCGACATCATGTATATGGGATTGAAAACGAAAGTTGACATTATGCGGCAATATCCCGATCTGGGCGCTTTTTCCATCAAATTCTACTATGAAAAAGATCCCGCCGTGTGTGCCGATATCCAGAGATTGATCGCTAAGCATACCGACTTTGAATCCAATGCGGGGCTGGCAAAACTCGACCCTTCACAGTTCGTCCCCGGACTTGACCTGCAGATGATGTACAAAGATATGTATTGGGCGGCGGAAGGCTGGCTGTGGGAGAGAACTCAGCAGGGTAACTTGGATGTAGACACCATGGAACAGGAATTTGAGAAACTGGTCGATTTCTGGAAATCCGTTTATAAACGAAAAGAGAGATAACCCAAATAGAATGTATCCCGACTATATTTCATATGGAGAAATGCTATGAACACAAACGCAATACAAATTTCAAGCCTAACCAAATCATATGGGAAATCCAGAGGAATCATTGATCTGTCCCTGTCGGTAAAAGAAGGAGAATTTTTCGGCTTCATTGGTCCAAACGGCGCGGGGAAATCCACGACAATCCGCACTTTGCTTGGACTGATCACCCCCGACTCCGGATCGGCACAGGTATTTGGAATGGATATCTGCCGGGAGCGGGAAAAGATTTTATCCGACCTAGGTTATCTCCCTTCCGAAGCCGTGTTTTATTCCGGCACGAAAGTACGGGATATCCTCAAACTGTCTGCCGACCTTCGCCAAAAAGATTGCAAAAAGGAAGCCGCCGCCTTGTGTGACCGCTTACAGCTCGACCCGTCCCGAAAGGTATCGGAACTTTCTTTCGGCAACCGCAAAAAATTAGCCATTGTCTGTGCTCTCCAACACATGCCGCGCCTTCTGGTCTTGGACGAACCCACCGGCGGTTTAGACCCCTTGATGCAGAAGGAATTTTTCGCTATTCTGGAAGAGCGGAACAAACAGGGCGCCACCATATTTATCTCAAGCCATATTTTGTCGGAAATCCAGCACAACTGCACAAGGGCAGCAATTATCCGCGAAGGACACATTATCGCCTGTGACAGTGTGGATGCCTTGTCACAGACCAACGCAAAGCGGGTCACGGTTCACGGCAGTATATCGCTTCGCGAAAATGAAACATTCCGAAATATAGAAGAAGCGAACGGTACAGTTAGTTTTCTTTACAGCGGAGAGATCAAATTGTTACTCCATACTCTCAGTGAAAGTGACATAACCGATCTGTCGATATCAGAACCGGATCTGGAAGAAATTTTCTTACATTACTACAAGAAAATCGCTTCGCGATTATCTTGAGAAGAACCTTCGGTTCTTCCACTCTTTGTAGGAATTTCCTATAACTAAAAAAGGCTCACCTGCAAGAAAGGCTGGCAACTATGACTCTCATCAGACATGAACTAAGACAAAACTGGAAATCCCTGATAATCTGGACGCTTTCTATCGGGTTTTTTGTCGCAATATGCGTATTTCTGTATCCGGAGATGGAGAATGAGATGGAAGGCGTAAATGACATGTTTTCTTCGATGGGTTCCTTTACCGCCGCTTTTGGGATGGACCGACTCAACTTTGGTACGCTGATCGGTTTCTATGCCGTCGAGTGCGGAAATATTTTAGGGATTGGCGGTGCTTTCTTCGCCTCGCTTATCGGAATAAACGCCCTCGCAAAAGAAGAAAAAGAACGGACTGCGGAATTTCTACTGACTCATCCCATAAACAGGATACACATCATCACCGGAAAACTGGTTGCCGTCCTGATACAAATTCTTATGATGAACATTGTCATTTTTATATTATCAATCGCATCCATAGCCGCAATCGGTGAAGGTATCCCTTGGAAGGAAATTACCCTTCTGCATTTATCTTATTTTCTGATACAGATTGAACTGTCGGGAATCTGTTTCGGGATCTCCGCTTTCTTAAGACACGGAGGACTCGGAATCGGCTTAGGACTCGCTACAATTATGTATTTTCTGAATATTATCGCGAATATCTCAGAAAGCGCAAAGTTTCTGAAATATATCACTCCGTTTGGATATGCCGAAGGCGCAGACATTATTGCTGATATGAGTTTAGATACCGACAAGATTTTACTCGGCATCATCTATATGTCCATCGCAATTTTTCTCGCATATTGGAAATACAGCAGAAAAGATATCCAGTGATAATATCACTTTTGTCTTGAACAAATCTCTAAAATTGACAATAAAAGGAGCTTAACCCATCAAAGTCAAGCCCCTTCCTCAAAGGTGCATGTTATATCCTTAGACAAATTGCAAGAAATTTTTGATCTCATGTTCTTCATAGCGCAGGATAATCGCAGAGGTTGCCGGAAGCGTTATCGTAACTTTGCCGGATATGACCGGATACTCTTTCTCCTCAGTCGTATATCCTTCCGCCGTCGTCAATAGAAGCTGCTTCATCGTACAATCCTTCGGAACTCCAAGATACCATACCGACATCTCTTTCGTGATCTCGTGATCGTTGTTATTCACCAAAATCACCGACTGTCCCTGTCTCGTGAATCTGCCGTAGCCAATCACATTATAATCGCTTTCCATATATTTAAGCGAACCTGTCAAAAACTCCTTATTTTCTTTGTGAATCTTAATGATTTTCTTATGGAAATCGATCAGCTCCTGATCTTCACGCCCCCAAGGATAAGTACGCCTGTTATCGGGATCGGTAAAACCGCACACGCCTGCCTCATCGCCATAATATATGGTCGGCGCACCGGGCCATGTCATCTGAATCACTACCGCCTCTCTTAAAACCGCCTTATTGATCCCCGTATTCGCCGCCTCTGGCCCGAGCGTACTCGTCCTGCCGACTTTTCTGTTGGTTCTGGTCAAAAACCGGGAGTGATCATGGTTCGACAATTCATTCATCGCCACCTGCAGAGACGGCGTGGTGAAGCTTGCTCCGTGATGCTGCATTGCTCCCCAGAAACTATCGGCATTGCCGCGCAAATCTTCCCTGTAATCATCGCTATGCTTCTGCATACCCGTCAAAAACCACGTTACCGGCTCCATAAACGCATCATAGTTCATGACCGTATCCCACTCATCACCCTGAAGCCAGTCTTTGGGACTGCCGTAATGCTCCGCCAGTATGATCGCATCGGGATTCGCCATCTTGACCGTCTTGCGGAACTCTTTCCAGAAATTGTGGTTAAACTCCGGTGAATGACCAAGATCCGCCGCCACATCCAATCTCCATCCGTCTACATTGTATGGCGGTGAGAGCCATTTCCTTGCCACATACAATACATAATCTACCAGATGTCTTGAATTTTCATAGTTCAGTTTCGGTAACGTCTCATGTCCCCACCATCCATCATAAGAACTGTTATAGGGCCATCTATGGTCATCATAAAATTGAAAATAATCACGATACACGCTATCCTGAGAAATATACGCGCCTTTCTCGTATCCCGGCGCATTCTCATAAATACGTTCCCTGTCCATCCATTTATTAAAAGATCCGCAATGATTAAACACACCATCAAGAATAACTTTCATTCCTCTCCGATGCGCCTCCTTGACTACTTCTGCAAAAAGCGCATTGCTCGCCTCCAGATTTTCCTTGTTGGATACGCGGTCAATATATCTCGTTGCAAAACGGTTTTCCCGCTGATCCGGTGCGAGGAGTTCCCCCACATCATGGACAATCCTGCCAAAATGCGGATCGATATAATCATAATCCTGAATATCATATTTATGATTGGATGGGGAAACAAACAACGGATTAAAATAAATCACATCCACGCCTAAATCCTGCAGATAATCCATCTTATCCAATACTCCCTGCAGGTCGCCGCCATAGAACTCCCTGACGCCCATCGTAGCCGGATACTTATTCCAATCCTCCACCCGGACTGTCTTGTCATCGATATACTGATACTCATTCGTCAGCACATCATTTGCAGGATCTCCATTATAGAAACGATCTACATAGATCTGATAAAATACAGCACCTTTCGCCCAATCTGGCGTTTTAAATCCCGGAATCAGCCGAAATTGATAATACTCGTTGATATCTTTACAAACGCCTCTCGTATCATAGAAACAGGTGATTTTCCCTACCTGTACCTCAAAATAATATGCCAACCTCTCATTCTCTAACTGTATGGAATGGGCGTAATAATCAAAATTATTGTCGCTCTCCGTCTTGAGCATAAGATGTTTCTCACCCTTGCAGACTAAGAACACCCGATCAATGTTGTTCTTCGCAGACCGGAAATGAATATTGACTTCTGCATACGCGCTCGGCTCCGGCGGATATACATAATCTTCTGTCATATCCGAAAACAGTGCTTTCCGATTAAATACCGGACGCATGGAAGCAATATACTGTTGGTTCTTCTCCGCTTTTTGAAATAGATTGATATCCATGTTGGTACGCCTTTCTCCAAAAAACTAGTTATATGTTATTTTATACTATATATTGGGCGGATTCAAGGATTTTAAAGCCAAAAAGCAAACAAGTTCACTTACAAAGCCCGATTCACGAACTCAAAACACTCTCACAAAGTAAAAAAGACAGTTTATACAAACTGCCTTTTTTAGAGAAGGTATTTCTTTCTTATGGGGTATAGCAAAAAACTATATAATGTATTGGGGGTTACAAGTAGTATAATAGCATAGCCCCCACCCGTCCACAATACCAAGGATTCACAAATATTACAATTTCTTATATTCATTTTTGTGCATTTTGCACAACATATTATCCCATCGTCATATAGGAATCTTCCGGCTGCGGATATTCCACATCAAATAATGCCTCGAACTCTGCACGGTTGATCTTTTCCTTCTGCAGCAGAAGTTCCGCACATTTATGCAGTACACCTTCATGCTTTAAGATAATCTCTTTCGCTTTCTTATAGCAATCATCAATGATTGCCTTCACTTCCTTATCGATCTCACCGGAAATCGCCTCGCTATGGCTCTTAGCATGTGCAAGATCCCTTCCGATAAATACCTCGTCATCATCGTCATCATAGTTAATCACACCGATATTCTCGGACATACCATAACGAGTGACCATTCTGCGGGCAACCTTGGTTGCTTTCTTAATATCGCTTGATGCCCCCGTTGTAATATCATCAAAAATGATCTCCTCCGCGATACGCCCGCCGAGAGATACCATGATGTCTTCTATCATTTTGCCTTTTGTCAAGAACATTTCATCTTTTTCCGGCAAAGGCATGGTATAACCTGCTGCCCCTAACCCGGTAGGAATAATCGACACGGTATATACGGGACCCACATCGGGAAGTACATGGAAGAGAATCGCATGTCCCGCTTCATGGTATGCCGTGATCCTCTTTTCCTTATCGGAAATGATACGGCTTTTCTTCTCCGTACCGATACCGACTTTGACAAAGGCTTTCTTGATGTCGTCCTGCTTTACAAACACGCGCTCATCCATCGCCGCATTGATTGCCGCTTCATTGAGAAGGTTCTCCAGATCTGCGCCGGTAAATCCCGCCGTCGTCTGGGCAATCTGCGCTAAATCCACATCATCACCCAAGGGTTTATTCTGCGCATGAACCTTCAATATATCTTCTCTGCCTCTTACATCAGGCGGGGCTACCGTAATCTTACGATCGAAACGTCCCGGTCTTAGGATCGCAGGATCTAATATATCTACACGGTTTGTAGCCGCCATCACAATAATTCCCTCGTTGACACCGAAACCGTCCATCTCAACAAGTAACTGGTTCAATGTCTGCTCTCGTTCGTCATGTCCGCCGCCCATACCCGTGCCACGGCGTCTTGCCACTGCATCGATCTCATCAATAAAAATGATACACGGCGCATGTCTCTTTGCCTCCGCAAACATATCACGCACACGCGACGCACCTACGCCGACAAACATTTCCACAAAATCCGATCCGGATATGCTGAAAAACGGCACATTCGCTTCTCCCGCAATCGCCTTGGCAAGAAGTGTCTTACCAGTACCCGGAGCGCCTTCCAAAAGAATACCCTTGGGAATACGTGCGCCCACTTTCGTGAACTTGCCAGGCTCTTTCAAAAACTCTACAATTTCCTCTAACTCTTCTTTTTCTTCCTTGAGTCCGGCTACGCTATCCAGTTTGATCTTATTCTCCCCACCCATTGTCAGTTTAGCGCGGCTCCTGCCGAAATTCATCATCTTACCGCCACCGCCGCCGTTAGCATTCTGCGCATTCATCATCACAAAGAAAAATACACAGACAATTACCACAATCAGAATCGGAAACACACTGTTGAGAAACCAGCTTTCTTCCGGTACGCTTTCCACCGTGGGATCGAGTCCGTAACTTCTGACTAACGTTTCCATCTCCGTCACATCCGTCACATATAGAATGTGCTCCTGCCCATTTTTCAACGTAACTTCCAGAGAACCCGTAGGCGTGTCTTTGTTCGGGCAGATATTGACAATCGCAACCTCATTGTTTTCTAACTGGTTTACAAACTCGCCTCTCGTATAGCTGTTATTTGTCACTTTCAATGTACCGATCCAGACAGTGAACAGTAACAATCCTATGATAATTACAAAATACAAATAAAAACTTCTGTTATTCCTACTCAAAGCAAACCTCTTTCATCAATCAAATTTTACAACGCCGATATAAGGCAGATTGCGGTATTTCTGGTCATAATCCAAGCCGTAGCCCACCACAAACTCGTCGGGAATTTCAAAGCCTGTATAATCCACCTTGACTTCAACCACTCTTCTCTCCGGCTTGTCAAGCAATGTGCACAGCTTTACATCTTCAGGTCCCCTGTCTTTTAACATTTCCAGAAGATAACTCAATGTTCTTCCCGAATCCACGATATCCTCCACCACAATGACATGCTTGCCGCCCAACGGCTCATCCAGATCCTTTACAATCTTCACGACACCGCTGGACTTTGTATCTCCGCCGTAGCTGGATACAGACATAAAATCTAAAGATACTGGCACGGTGATTCTCTTTGCCAGCTCGCACATAAAGAAACTGCCGCCCTTGAGCACGCAGACTAAATGTACCTGTTTGCCGGCATAATCCTTTGAAATCTGGTTGCCGATCTCCTGAATCCTCTTGTCCACTTCCTCCTCAGACAATAACACTTCAATTCGTTCTGCCATGACGTCCTCCTCTTAGCTGTACCTGTAAGATACGCTTTGTACTTTCCTCCACTTTGTAGCGTTCGCTGATGCGATATCCGGGAATCCACAGAATATGCGGCCCGTCAGCCAATATGTGCATACTGTCACGCTGCGATAGGGGGATTTTTTCATTAATCATGTATTGTTTGACAGACTTTGTATGAAGCGCAGTATCAATCGTTAAGTAATCACCCTGCTGCCTCTTGCGCAACAACGCAGTCGTAGTTATTTTATCATAATCAAACCATTTCGTATATCTATTTTGCGGAATATTTTGCTGATTTTCTTTAGTCAGCGCATCTTTTTCCAATATGCTAAATGTATATGTCCCTTCATTCGGCACATATATTTCCATCGGCGGCTTAATTTCATATGCCCGCTCTGCCGCTTCATCGCTTTTGTTTTGAACCATATTTCTATTTACATTTTGGTCTGTATCTTGGTCTATGTCTTTATTTATGCCTTTGCCTATATCCCTGCTGTCTCTGCATAGAGTAAGCATACCGTATTCCTTGTATGCCTTGATCCCATATGGCAATGACAGTTCTTTACTGCCATTTTTTCCGATCAGATTCACTAAATCTGCTATGTGCCGCCCGGTAATGTCTTTTCTATGGGGAGTAAGTTTCTCCATACACATGAGAAGGACTTTCCTGTATATGACAGGATCATGTGTCAGCAGTTCCGCTCCCCGTATCCGAATCTTCAAACACCCCGTATCCGTCGTGGGCTTACCTTGCTCTGGGGCTGCTTCTTTCGCATCGAATCTCCCCAATCTTGTTTCCTCGACATACTCTTTATATAAATTCTCCGCCTGTCCTGCCAGATAATGCTCCGTCTCTAAGAGCATGTCCGCCAATCCGTTCATATGTGCCACGGATTCCGAACAAATTTCCTGTCTTGCATAGGACAAAATATGATGCCGTATCTTATTGCGGGTATAGTCGTCCGTCTCATTCGTACAGTCCTGGCAATATTTTAACTGATACTCCGCGAGATAATCCTCAATCTGCATTCGTTCCAGACACAGAACCGGACGGATGACCATATCCCGGACAGGCGGAATCGAACTAAGCCCTTTTAACCCGCTTCCCCGGAAAAGATGAAAAAGCATGGTCTCCGCCCGATCTTCCGCATTATGCGCGACCGCGATCCTGCAACGCTCCTCGCCTTGTCTGCACTGTTCTAACACTTCTTCAAACGCCTTGTAGCGGAGCTGTCTTCCCGCCTCCTCCGGGGAGATCTTCTGTGCTGCGGCATAACCGTTCATATCCACTTCCCGAAGATAAAAAGGTATCCCCAGACGCTTGCACAATCCTTCCACATACGCCGCGTCCTCTGCTGCCTCTGCCCGCACGCCATGGTTTACATGCACCACGATCAACCTATATGGTATCTCCTGCGACAGCCTGCGCATGAGATGCAAAAGACAGACGGAATCCGCTCCGCCGGACACTCCGGCAGCAATTAGATCACCTTCTTTGACCATCTGGTATTTCTCTACGTAATCTCTCACCTTATCATATATTGTATCCGCCATAATAACTCCGCATCAACACGTCCGAAACGTGCGCCTTTGTATTTCCTGTCACTCATCATCAACCGTCTGATCCCAGACTCCTGTTACCAGCACTGTCATATCATCTCGAATCTTTCCGTTGCTCTGCTTAAGACAGTAGGTTAATATCTGATTCGCAATTTCATTGGGATTGCTATAATCCATCTTGCCAATAATCTCCGGCAGTATCCCCTCGCCTATCCCTTGGGAAAGCGCATCCAAAACACCGTCTGAAAGCATAATCACATAATCCCCGCTCTGCAATGTCCGGTACAGCACTTCCGGCTCAAGCTGCCCGAAAACCCCCAATGGAAAACTCTGTGTGGAAAGCCTGTCCACCAGCCGCCCGCGCTTGATATAAGTACACGCCGCGCCTATTTTGATAAATTCACATTCCCCCGTATACAGATTCATTTCACAGACATCCAACGTAGACATATTATCTTCTTTACCCGATGCCGCCAGTGCGCCGTTAATCATCTGCATTGCGGACTCTTTAGAAAACCCCGCTTCCAAAAGACGCTCCATCATTTCAATCACCCGTCCGGAATCGTCGTTTGCCTTTTCACCGGAACCCATGCCGTCCGACAGGATGACCACCATCTTTCCGTTATCCGCCTCATAGAAAGAATAGTTGTCGCCCGAAATCTTTTCGGTTTCCTTCACCGCCTTAGCTACTCCCGTCAACAAGTGATAGGCTGGTTCTTCCAGAAAATAATAGGTGTTCCACTCCGGGGTAAGATACATGGGCGTATTTTTTGCCACGCGCAGACGGTTTCCCGTAGCAGTTGATATATAATCTGCCACATCTTCCACGGATATATGTTCTCTTTCCCCAATCCGCCTATATTTATCGGATGCCGCTCTCATGGTCAGGCTGATTTCAACATGCCTGTCCTCATGCTCCAGCTCAAAAAAGTTCTTGAGAAGGATACCGGATTCCTTGAGCAGCTTCGACATCTGCCGGAATCTCCTCTCGCCCATGGGATGGTATCGGTATGTCTCCTTTGCGACCTCAGCCATGATGTGCGCCATCTCCTTGAGGTGATCTGCCAGAAGCTCCTGATTCTCCTGTAACTTACGCTGCCATAAATAATCAAGGCGGTCTTCCTGTCTGCACTCATCATAATGCTCAATATCCTCTTCTTCCCGTTCAAACAGATCAGCCAAATCCCTGAAAGATTCCGCATAGCTTAAAAGTCTCTGCCTTCCGTACTCTGGTATGATTGTTATCTTGTTATCGTCTGCGATTTCCGCCTGTTTTCTCATGACATGCCTCCCTCATTTTATGCACACTTTTCGTCAATATTCAATATATGAGAAAGTTGTCCGAATTATTACCACAAAAAAGCAGATTCCGGAACATTATCCAAAACCCGCTTAATTTCCATCTTTAAATATGATCTCGCCCTCGTATACAAGACCCAGCTTTTCTTTGGCGATCTCTTCCACATACTTCTTCGTCTGTGTATATTTCTCGTATTCTGCAATCTCTTCCGCTCTTGCCTGTTCCGCCTCGATTTCCTGCATCAGAGCTTCTTCCCTCAATGCGTAAACTGCACGTTTCTCACGAAGTTCTACACTTTTGACTGTGACCACAATCAGCATCATTAAAACAACTGTGGTAACTAAAAGCATGCCCATCTTGTTATGGCGCTTCTTACGGTATGCTGCTTTTCTTGCCATGTTGCCAATGATGCCCCTTTCATTATACTTCTTTACTGTTTACATAAAATCATTCTAAGGTTTTTTATGAAAACCGTCAACCGCTTTTTAATAAATTCTTTTACTTTTTTAAATTTCTTTTTAAGGAATCGAACAAACCTTCGAGCAACGGAAAATAGGCATTTTAGCGGCTTTAGCACAACTTGTATGACTCGAAAAACAAACCACATTATCTTGTGTATATACGTTGACATAATATTTACAAACCTGTTTTTTACAATCAACTTGTAAAAAAGCATTCCGAGAGCTGCCCCCATCACCGCAAACCATCTCAAAACGCCGTTATTCTCACGGTACAGCATATAAAATACACTGATGCCGCACACGAACCAATATATAAAATCCTCCACGGACATCCAGAATTTCCCATGCCGGAACAACTTTCGGAAAACCAGTATCCAGTCATAGGCGAACGTAATAACCAGACCCATGAGAATGGAATGTAGAAAAAAAGTGACCTCCTGTACAATGCCCTGACTCATATTCTGCTATTCCCCCAAGAGTTACTTGAACAATCTGGCTATCAGCGATTCACCTTTCGCGCCGTATCCCGCATTTTCCGAGTAAGTAAAGCTGTCAATCCGTCCGTCTATGTCAACCTCTCCTTTATCGAGGGATAGTCTGCTGACATGCAGTTCATTTCCTTTAATCATCAGCATTCCCTGCTCCGTCTCCAGCAGGATCTCGTTGACATCAAAAGACAATACATCGTTGACGCCGCTAATGGTACATGTCCTTCTGTCGGTAAGCATCAGCTTATGGGGTCTTTTATTCACATGATTCAAATCTTCCATACATACCTCCCCAAAACTGTGGGACACATGTGCCGGACAGTTTTGTTACTTGTTAAATGTATGCCGGATTTTCATCAAATATGACTGTTTTTTCTATAATCAGGTTAAATATCGGAATAGTTCTTTTGCCTCTTCCTTACGCACAGTCTCTTGGACAGCAAGAACTTCCACTTTCACTTCTTTATTGCCGAATTGGATGGCAATCACATCCCCGACTTTCACGTTTGCAGATGCCTTTGCAGGTTTATCATTGATAAACACCCTGCCGGCATCACATGCCTCATTTGCCACTGTGCGGCGTTTGATCAAACGGGATACCTTTAAATATTTGTCCAGTCTCATCTCTCATTCTCCTCCTACATTATAAAAGCCCATATGCAATGCATACAGGCTTTTACCACTTTTCCTCATTAAAAAATTATGCGTTAAGCATGTCCTTCAATGCTTTGCCAGCTTTGAACTTGGGTGCCTTAGAAGCAGCAATCTTCATAACTTCACCGCTCTGAGGATTTCTACCTTCTCTTGCCGCTCTCTGGGAAACTTCAAAAGTACCGAAACCAACTAACTGTACCTTACCGTCTTTCTTAAGTTCATCAGCAACAACATCTGTAAAAGCCTTTAATGCCTTCTCAGCGTCTTTCTTAGATAATCCTGCCTGATCAGCCATAGCTGCAACTAATTCTGTCTTGTTCATCTTAACTCCTCCTCTTAAATGAGTCTTTATTTTATTTCCTAGATGTTTCTCTTTTGAAACGCCTACATACATTTATATACGCTTTCCCTATCATTGTCAAGCATAAAAATGGCTTTTTTACGGCATTTTTGGGGATTCTACCAAATCATGCTGTAAGGTACATGTTATGTAAATTATAGTTATCTACTTTTGTAATTATATTTGTATCATTTACGACAAAGTTTGCTCATATTCATCAATGAAATCTTCAACTCTGTCAGTCAATATCTGCTCCGGCGAAAGTTTATACAATCTGGCAAGATCAGACAGGCGCATAAGCATGTCTCCCATGATCTGTTCCAATTCCTTGCCGTATGTCTCAGCATTACATGTCTTAAGTGCATCTACTGCCGTCTGAAGCGCTTCCACATCCTGCTCATAAGTATTGCCCTTTTCATAGTATTTATCCGTTTTCTTCAACACTTTGGCAGCTCTGGTCAGCGCCGGCAGTTCCTTCGGTATCTCTCTAAGCGGTGAAGATATCCATTCTTTGTCTTTTTTCTCTTCCTTCTTGATCTCTTCCCAGTTGGTCAGCACTTCATCCGGCGTATCCGCATTGACAGTACCAAACACATGCGGATGTCTGCGCACCATCTTGCGGCTGACTTCGTCCACCACGTCCTCCATTGTAAAAAGTCCCTCTTCCGATGCGATCTGCGCATGCATGACAACCTGTAAAAGTACGTCGCCCAGCTCTTCCCGCATATTCTCGGCATTACCGGTCTGGTCGTAGATACGAATGGAAGCAAGCAGCTCTGCTGCCTCCTCCATCATACAGGGTTTGAGGCTGTCGTGGGTCTGTACCTTATCCCATGGACAGCCATTCTCGCTCCTAAGCATTTTAATGATTTCCAGGAAATCTTCGTATGTATATTTCTTATTACTATTTTCCATCAAACTCTCATTTCCCTGTCTGCTTGACTTTGTTAAAAGTGCTGACACTGTTGGTAACGATACCTTTCATGTTATTGGTTATCGAAAGACTCTCCGTACTGTTGGATGAAGTCGTACCGGGATTAGCGTTGCCTCCGGTTTCAGCTCCGACACTGTTATCATCATTGCGATTATCTGCATCACCTGTTCCACCATTGCTATTGCCTGCTCCGCCTGTTCCGTCACCGTTATTACCTGCATCACCTGTTCCGTTACCGCTATTGCCTGTATTGCCTGCTCCGTCACCGCCATTGCCTGTATCGCCTGCTCCGTCACCGCCATTGCCTGTATCGCCTGCTCCGTCACCACCATTGCCTGCATCACCTGTTCCATCACCGCTATTACCTGCATCACCTGTTCCGTCACCGCCATTACCTGTATCGCCTGTTCCGTCACCGCCATTACCTGCTCCGCCTGTTCCGTCACCACTATTATCTGTATTACCTGTTCCGCCGCCACTATTGTTAGGATCATCACTGTTTGACGGATCTGAATCATTACCGCTTACTGTAGGCTCATTGGAATCATCAGAAGGCGTCTGACTGCTGGTCGTACTCGTAGAAGTAACCTTATTATCACTTGTTCCTTGATTCTCCCGTTCCAGATCCGTAAACGAGTACGTTATATCTTCCTTATCGTCATACAGATAAATCGTATAGCTCTTCGTCTGATATCCGCTTCTTCGCAATGTGATCGTATGGCTTCCCGTCTTTTTCTTAAAGCTGACCGGCGCAATCCCTATATAATTGCCGTCCAGATACACTTCCACACCCTTGGGCGAATCAATATATACCTTATTGCTGCTTGAAGCGCTCAACGTATTATCACTTACAGAAAAAATATCATTAGAAGATACGCTGTCTGCTTTCGGTTTATCTTCTTCTGTCAATAAATCCGGCTCTTCCTGTTCCAGATCGTTCTGGCTGACTGAGGAGATGTCATTTTCCTCCTCCTTGCTCTCTTCCAGTGTAAAAGAAATCTTAGCATATTCCGAACCAACCTGAATATATTTCGTCAAAGAATCATAGCCGCTTGCTTCCAGATGCACCTGATGTATCCCATATTTCAACTCTACTGCACTGCTGATATCAACCTCTTTATGGTTAATCGTTACCTTGGCATTTTCCGGTGTAACGGAAAATAGTATCCTGCCCGTCTTATCCTCTGCAATTTCAAGATCGCCAACATCCAGCACTACTTCTTTATCTCGTTCAATGGTTACGTTCTTCGTACACGATGCACCATTATTTGACAGGAATACCTGATAATCACCTTCCGGTACAATCAGAAGCATGTCCTCCGTAATTTCCCGAATCACAGAATTTCCTACTTCTATCCAGCCACCAATCAACGGCTGGTCATTTTTCAACCGCAAGTATCCGTGCCCTCTCTCGACATTGATACTGTATATCTTATGATCGATTCCCTGGACTGATACGACATCCTGTGCTACGATATCCATCACTTCCACGCGCCTTCCTTCGGAAAGCACTACCACCTCGTCCGGCAAAGAGTAAGTGGTAGAACCGATGCTTGCCGTCTTATTGACCCCGCCCAGATCATAGTTTACCACGTTATCATAAACCCATGCCGCAGGAGACAGCTGCATGCTGGCAATCTGCCTTTTCCCCTTGAGGAAGTTCACATCGACTACGTCTCCTGCCCTGATCTGGGAAATTGTCATAGGACCTTCATATTTATCCTTCACATAAGTAGTCCCGTCATAATACAACGTATATTGTTTTCCCGTGCCCATATTCATAAAGGTAACGCTTTTGTTCTGCTGATCAGTCGATACAACCACTGCCGTATCCGCCGAATCATAGCTTCCCACCGTGGCAACCGTAAATCCGGTATCCACCGCGCCATCCTCATTATTTTTCGCCATACCTATATTACTTGCCTGTGAAGTGCAGCCGCTGACCAACAACGCAGATATCGCCATGACCGCCGCCGCCTGTGAAATTCTTCCGTGCATTTTGAATCTTATCCTTTCTACAATTCAAATATACTCTCAAGAAAGAGCTGTTTTTCCCTCTCCTGAGCAAACAATTTCTCAATCTTCTCCATATTTCTTCCGGGTATCCATGCCTTCCCGCTGTTATAATAAAAATTAACGATCTTCCAGAACTTCTCAGGATACGCAAATCGGTAATATAACTGTTTGTAATCCCTGTCTGTCAGACTTCTCTCTTTATTATAACTCTCGAGCAGCATATCACCAAGTGTCTGCGACCAATTATTTTTTTCCAAAAGTTTGCGCAGGAATAAATACAAATCCCTCACCGGATAGTCCCTTACGCACTTTTCAAAATTGAGCAAAACACTGCCGGAACCTGTCTGCATAATATTATGATACTGATAATCACCATGACACACAATAGGAAATTCGTAGGAATCTTCCTCAAAGGCATAATAACGCAATTCCTCGGTAATTTGCAAGGCATTATTCATGAAATAATCATAATGTTTCATTAAATATATTTCAAAATCGGTTTTCTGGCTCTTCTCACGCAGAAATTTCCTGACTTTCTTTAATTCCCGATTATGCTTTTCATATTCTTTCTCAACCCGGTAAACCGGCTGTTCACGCAATCGATCGCACTCCGACAGGTCAGAAACGCTGTGAAGCTTCGCCAGCGTAGACACTGCCTGCCGACATTCTTCCATATCCCTATGGTTACACTCCCTGCCATTGCAGTATGTTTTGACAATATACGCAGTCCTGTCCTGATCGTATACGATCAACTCGTTTTCTTTTGTCCGCAGGATAGATTCTACCTGCACAATGCCGCTTTCATTAATATGCTTTAACAGAAAATCCTGAAATTCCACTTTGTCGGCAGGTCCGCAATATTCCTTTAAGATAAACAATCCCTGGTTCGAGTCGCACAGAATCGCGCCCCTTCCCTTCCATGTCCGGTTTACCTCTATCTCATATTGCTCCAATAAGCTGACTGATCTGTCATTCACACGAATACCTCCCGCTTTGTCGTCTATCCTATCTTATGTGAAGCGGTTGGAAAGTATGAAAAAAACATAACATCTTAAATTTATTTGCGGTTCTGTATCTTTTTTTCACATATCCGCAGTAATTCTTCGCGTGTATTGCGCTCTGGCTCCTCCAATACAAGCTCCAAAAGCTCATGTAAAAGCTCCCCGATCTCCCTGCCCGGCGCCATTCCGAGCGCAATCAGATCACTACCCGTTATAGCCATATCCTTAAGGCTTAAACATTCCCGTCTCTTACAGATGCCGTCGTATATTTCTTTTAAAAGCGCAAGCTTCTGAAGTTTCTCTTCCCTCATATAATCACTCTGTGCCAGAACATCCGCCCGTCGTACCGCAAAAAGCATAGGAAAAATATCTTCCCCTATCCGGTTGACTGCACGCCTTACACCGCTCTCGGTAAGTTCAATCTCCTGATCGTGGTAACGCACAATCTTTATCACTTTATCCATGGTGTCATTGTCAAATTTCAGACGGCGCAGAATGTCCCCGGTAATCTTCTCTCCTACGGCGGCGTGCCCTTTGTTATGGGTGATGCCTTCTTCGTCTATCATCAACGTCTGCGGTTTGCCAATATCATGAAAAAGCATTCCGAGCCGCAGAACCTTATCCGGCTCAATCTCCTGCATGGAATGCAGAATGTGTTCCCCCACGCTGTAACAATGGTGCGGATTGTTCTGCGCCGTCCTCATACAGAGATCGAACTCCGGCATAATCTGCGCCGTAATCCCCGTCTCGTAAGCAGTTCGCAGATAATCCGGATGCGGCGAGACAGCCAGTTTGACGAGTTCCATCTGAATCCGCTCTGCACTGATAAGTTTCAAATTTGACGCTAATTGTCGGATCGCATCCTGCGTCCCTTCCTCAATACAGTATCCCAGCTGTGCCGAAAACCTGACCGCACGCAGCATACGAAGCGCATCTTCTGTGAAACGCTCCTGCGCGTTGCCGACACAGCGGATCACGCCCTGCCGTATGTCCTTCATACCGCCGAAAATGTCTACCAGCCCGTCCTGTTCATTGTACGCCATGGAGTTAATCGTAAAGTCCCGGCGTTTTAAATCCTCTTCCAGACACGCCGTAAAAGTAACTTCTTTCGGATGCCTGCCGTCCTCGTAGTCACCATCTATGCGATATGTAGTCACCTCAAAGCCTTCCCTGTCCAGCATAACCGTCACCGTGCCGTGTTTGATACCAGTATCGATCGTCCTTGGGAAAAGTCCTTTTATCTGTTTAGGTTTCGCAGATGTCGTAATATCCCAGTCGTTAGGCGCTCTTCTCATCACGCAATCCCGCACACAACCGCCCACCGCATATGCCTCAAATCCTGCTGCAGCCAGAGTATTAATAATTTTATTCACTTTATCCGGTAACTGTATCTGCATGTGAACTCCTTCTATTCATGAATGTTGTTCTATTTTTCTATAGACTCCACAAATATTTTATCACAATATTTATTATAAAATGGATGATTTTCTGCAATTTCCTATAGCATAAAAAACAGAAGTTGCACTAAGATACTGATCGGCAGCTTAGTGCAACATTTGAAATTACTTCATATGGTGTGAAACTTGTCCGTTTCTTACCCGATACTCGGTCCTTTAAAAATATGATTGACATCTTCGAGGTGAACATCCGGCTTCTCCTCATCTGTCGCCAGTGAACTGACTAACTTGTCCAACTCACTCTGCGACATGACACCCCGGTTTCTCTCGATAAATTCTTTTTTTTCGTCGTCCGACATATCTACAAAATGATCCATCGCCTCACGGTTCGTCGTGAGCGCTAACCCTAAATTCAACGGCAATTCATTATAATCCATCCTATGTCCATCCTTCCTGTACATCACTGTGCTTTACGTTTCCTTTTTAGCATGTACAGGATATCTGAAAAATATACATGGCCAAACAGACAGCCATATATACAAAAGAATTTTGATTGACTCTAGGATAATGTAGCAATACCTTTTAACCGAATATCATCACAGGATGCACCGACCAGAATCTCATAGTCTCCGGCATCCGCGATAAATTCATGCAGATGCACATCAAAATATGCAAAATCTTCCTGTTTCAAAGTCAGGCTTACTTTTTTGGATTTACCCGGCGCAAGTTCTATCTTGGTAAATGTCTTAAGCTCTTTGTCCGGGCGGTCTGTCTTGGACGCAATCGGAGCCACATAAACCTGAACAATCTCCGAACCAGTTCGTCTGCCTATATTCTTAACCGTAAAAGTCAGCTTGACATCCCTGCCTTTCTCTGTCTTCAACGTCAATCCACCGTACTCAAAATCTGTATAGGACAAACCATGTCCGAAGCAGAAAGCAGGAGCAATATGCTGCCTGTCAAAATAACGATAGCCTACATACAAGCCTTCTTCCAATTTAATCTTATCCCATACGCCAAACTGCTTATTCTTAGCGGTGGCGCAGTCTTCATATTTCTTCGGAAATGTCTCCGCAAGTTTGCCAGAAGGATTCACATCGCCAAAAATAATCTCCGCAAAGGCATTTCCAGTTTCCATACCCGCATAATAACTCCAAAGAATCGTCTTTGCCTTATTTCTCCAGGGCATTTCCACCGGAGAACCGCCGATCAGCGTGACAATCAAGTCTTTTCTTACATCTAAGAGCGCATCAATCAGCATATCTTGCTCATAAGGAAGTTTCATGTCACTACGGTCAAAACCTTCACTGTCAATATCATGGTTCAGACCGCCCACGAAGATAACCGCATCGGCATCTTTTGCCGCCTCAATCGCCTGCGTAAAGAGCGCCTTGTTTTTCTCACGAATCTCAACCTTCTCTCGCTCTAACTGCGCCAGACGCTCCTCCTCACCCTTACGGCGCATCTCGTTCATATTCGCTTCATCGCGCACCGGCTTTCCAATATCCGTATTTTTTAAATCGTCCAGACTGTCCGCCTGCCAGTTGTGGTCAAAAGTCTTTGGCTTATTCGGCACATGGTAGCCTTTCAGATATTGAACCTGTGTATTGCCGCCAAGATATGTCTTGAGTCCCATCAGTGGACAAATTTCATACAATGCCTTGATCTCCGCGCTTCCGCCGCCATCCGAATGAACCTTCGCCGCGTTCTGCCCGATCACTACTAACTTCTTGATCTTGCCTGCGTTAAGCGGCAGTGTGTGATCGTCATTCTTCAATAAAATCATGGACTCCTCTGCGGTGCGCAGAGCCATCTTTCTATGATCCGGCGCATTGTAGGCACCGGCTTTCCGCTCTTCCTTCTGCTTACCGATCATCTTAAGGCGGAACATCATACGCAGAATATTACAGACTTTGGCATTGACCGCTTCTTCGGATATCTCGCCACTGCGGATCGCCTCTTTCAACGGATTGGCAAGTTTGTACTCATCAAAATCAGCATACACCGACATCTCTATATCCAGAGAACATTCCGCCGCCTCCTTTGTCCTATGCACACCGCCCCAATCACTGATCACGGTTCCGTCAAATCCCCACTCGCCGCGCAGAATCAGATCCAGCAGGTTCTTGTTCTCGCAACAGAACTCACCGTTAATCTTGTTGTACGCGCCCATGATCGAGTAGGCATGTCCCTCCTGCACTGCCGCTTTAAACGCCGGAAAATAGATTTCATACAATGTCCTGATGTCAATCTCTTCATCGATCATCAGACGATCCGTCTCCTGACCATTCGCTGCGAAATGCTTTACACATGCAGCAACATCATTCTCCTGAACGCCCTTGACAAACGGCACTACCAAAGCCGCCGTAAGTTTCGGGTCCTCGCTCATATACTCAAAGTTTCTCCCGCATAACGGGCTTCTCTTAATATTGATGCCCGGAGCTAAAATAACATCCTTGCCGCGTCCTCTCGCCTCAGCCCCAAGAACATGCCCTATTTCATAAGCCCTGCAAGGATTCCATGTGGATGCTACCGCACTGTTACTCGGCAGATAAGAGACATTGTCATCATTGTTTCCTGCCGGAATCCATCTGTCGCGCATAAACTCCGCTCTCACGCCCATCGGTCCATCGGAAGTCATCACTCCCGGAATCCCCAGACGCTCCACCCCGCCAGATTGAAAAAGAGATGCTCCGTGAATCATGGATATCTTCTCATCCAACGTCATTTTATTAAGAAGTTTCTCAATCTCTTTTTCCATTTTCCTATCGTTTTTCTTTGCGTCTACCTTCATAACCATAACCCTTTCCGATATTCCATTCGTCCATTTACCGCCGTTATCTCTTCTCCGGAATCCACACCCGCATCTGGTTTAATCCCCGGTTGCCCCATGTATAATAAGGAACAAGCGTGATTGTACATTTCTTTTCCTCAGGCGCGTCATAGCTGTAAAGATTGGCACTGGCACTCTCCCTGTATCCTTCTGCATACAACTCCTGTATTCCGTATAATTTATCCGGAAGATACTCGCTGACCGTAACTTTGCCGTCCTTTTTCAAGGAAAGGGAAAGCACATCGTTCTCGTTATCAATGCCTTCCGCACAGTAAATCAACGGTCCGCGCTCTACTGCCGCTTTGCCTGTATTCGCGGATACTCTGCTGGTCGTATAAATCTTGCGGACAGGCATGTCAAATTCTATGCTCAACACGTCTTTCGCCTTATAATCTCCATGAATATGCGCATATCCATCCTTAAGTGTATACTCCACAGACTTTCCGTTTACTGAAGCTGTAAATTCCCCGCTCCATGCCGGAATACGGATCGCCAGCGGCACTGCCATTGTCTCCCCTTCGGGTTCAAAATGATATTCAATCCTATTGTCATACGGATATGCGGTCTGCAATGTAATCTTGCCGCCAAATGTATCGCTTAAATCAAGCGTTCCCCCTATAAACAAATTGGAGAAAAGTTTACCCGGAAGCACATGCCACGCATACTCGGACAAAGAAGTCAATAGTCTTGCCACGTTAGGCGGGCAGCAGGCGCAGGCAAACCATTTCGGTCTGACAGGCAGCGCATGTTTATGTGTCTGCGCTTCGCCGGAAATTCCCGGTAAAGCCTCCAATGGATTCACATAGAAAAACCGGGTTCCGTCTAGCTGCATACCTGCCAACACACAGTTGTACAGGGCACGCTCCATCACATCTGCATACTTGCTTTCCCTGTCCAGATACAACATTTTGTTGGAGAAAAAGATCAGACCAATCGCCGCACACGTCTCCGCATACGCCGTATCGTTCGGCAGATGATAATCCTTCGTAAACGCTTCGCCCTCATAGGCAGAACCGATCGCACCCGTCACATACATTCTGCACTGTGTAATATTATTCCAAAGCGTCTTGCACGCCTCGGCAAGACTCGCATCACCCGTCTCCATAGCGGCATCTGCCATGCCGGTATAAAGGTAGACCGCCCTGACTGCATGTCCCACCGCTTTATTCTGCATTCTCACTGGTGCGGCATTCTGGGCATACTCTTTATTCTCCGCATCATTACCCCATATAGTCCACTTATTTCTTTGTTTTTCCTGTCTAAAGTAATCGCTGTTGACACCCCGCACATTGATAAAATGAAGCGCAAGCTCCTTATATTTCTCCTCTTTTGTGCAACGGTACAATCTCATGAGCGCAAGTTCAATCTCAGGATGCCCCGGATATCCTTCCGCGCCTTCCTCGATAAAATGTTTGTAAATATAATCCGCCATGCCGCACATGATCTCTAAAAGCCTTGACTTTCCAGTACACTCCGCATAGGCAACCGCCGCCTCAATCATATGTCCCGCACAGTATAACTCATGCGCCTCATTGAGGTTCATCCATCTCCTATCCGGTTCTTTTACCGTAAAATAAGTATTTAAGTATCCGTCTTCCTGTTGTGCCTGTCCGATCAGTTCTATGATCTCATCGCATCTGCGTTCAAGTTCCGCGTCTGGATTCTGCGCCAGCGAATATGCCGCTCCCTCTAACCATTTCGCCACGTCGCTGTCCTGAAAAACCATGCCGTAAAACTCGCCGTCACATTTGCCTATGCGCAATTTTTCTGCCGCCATGCGGAAATTCTCGATACAATGACTTTTTTCTGCCCCCTCGATACGGTCGTTTAACGCATTCTCCTGATAAGGAAGCACCACTTCCTTCACTAGTTTCTCATATCTACCCCAAAAACCGTCCGTTACTTCAAATTTCTTGACCAATTTCAGATCGCCCATTCGCTATACCTCCATGCCTTGTATATAGTTTATGCTATGTATTATAGTCTCATTATATAGCATATAAAATGGATATTTGTCTAGAATATTTGTATTATTTTCCTTCTTAAAAATTTCACATAAAAATTTCTTAATGAGAATCATTGACAACTGCCTATGAAATGTTGTATTATCGTAATGTTGACAGAATCGAAGCGTGGCTCAGTTTGGTAGAGCGCTGCGTTCGGGACGCAGAGGTCGCAGGTTCAAATCCTGTCGCTTCGACGACAAACCGGAGACAGAATTGTCTCCGGTTTTTTATTACATGACTTTCTTGATCTCTTCTTCTAATTCTTCCTTCGGCACAGCCCCAACGATCGTCGCCGCCGCCTCGCCTTTTACAAAAATCTTCATAGTTGGAATCGACATCACACGATACTTCCTTGCAAGTCCGTCTTCCTCATCAATATTGCACTTCCCTACTTTGAGTCTGCCGTCATACTCCTCTGCAAATTGTGCGATGACGGGCGCCATCATTTTGCACGGTCCGCACCAGTCCGCATAGAAATCCACAAGCACCGGTGTGTCGGCTTCAAGTACCTCTTTGTCAAAATTTGCTGTTGTAAATTTGTGTTCCATAGTGTCTCCTTTTCTGCGCACGCTTTTGGAATTGCGGATTTATGCCCGGTGCGCTCAGACACAGAACCGCATGAAAATACTTTTATCTTGAAATAATGTATTTGTAGATCGGATTGCCTATCGAAGAAAATCTCTCCTCATACTCTGTCATGACATTGCCGCGCATCATTTCTTCATCATGATGCAGATCCTCCGTCATCTGGTCCAAATGCCACCCGGCAGGTTCAAGCTCTTCCAGTGCAAACTGAAATAGATCATGGTTGTCCGTCTTAAATTCAATCACTCCGTCTTTGACTAGTATTTCATCATAACGATGCAAAAATTCACGCGACGGCAATCTTCTCTTCGCATGCCTGTCCTTCGGCCACGGGTCGGAAAAATTCAGATAAATTCTGTCCACTTCCTCATGTTCAAAAACTTCCGTGATTTCCTCAGCTTCCATGCGGATAAAATATAAATTCGGTAATGGGTCGCTTTCCATCTTCTGAATCCCTCTCAGAAGCACGCTGGAATATTTCTCGATCCCTATATAATTAATCTCAGGGTTTATCCGCGCAAGATCCATGATGAATCTTCCTTTTCCCATGCCGATTTCGATACGGATTGGGTGGTCGTTGTCGAAAAGCTCTTTCCAATTCCCTTTATATTGGCCCGGTTCGTGGACTACATACTCGCTCTCAGCAATCATTTCTCTTGAACCGGTTATGTTTCGCAGTCTCATTTATACTGGTTCCTTCATATTATGATCTATCTGTAATTTGCATTGTATCATAAGTGGATGTATCTTTGTCAATCTAGCAGACAGCCTTCTTTATAAGAACATTCCAAATAGCTGGGATTCTGATAATATACATCTGATCTAAAATTTGATATCTTATCACTGATGAAAGAGTTAAAAATATTTATTAATTCACGAACTTCTTGTCCCGACTCTGCGCAATCTTTAATCATAATGCAATATAATCTGCCAATATCCATAAAACTTGGAATAGAATATTCACAATCTGTAATTGTATCAAAATTACCTTGCACAATTTTATATTGTTTTATAATTTCATCACTAACCTGCTCAAAGGAAAGACAGTGATTCACCTGCGCATCATATAATTGTTTCTCTATACCTTTTTCACCTAATGCATTGACGATTACACCGCGTTTATTTTTTGTCTGTCGTGCAATATATTCAATTAATGAACAAACATAAAATAAATCATCTTCTTCTCTTTCTGTCATAAACAGTCTCGCTCCTTTCATAGATTAGGCAATCCAGTGCTGATAAAGTATGAAAACTAATTTGATGCGTTGGATATTTGAATTCTGCCAACACCCAAAATTGCTTCCTTGTTATTTTCCCAGAAAGAAAATCATTTACATAATTCCATACGGTATCATTTGCCATAGGTCCTTCTACAATATCATATTGATGCGTCTTACCACTTCTACAACCAGCAATAAAATCCAACCATTCATCCGTCATAGAATCAAATTTTAAGATAGATAATGTATTGTCCTGCTTATAAGAAAAATAATTAATAATTGGTGCGCCTTCACCGCGATTTGCCCAGCGCACTGCCTGCTCATAATTATTTGTACAATAAAATCCCCATGAAAAATCCTTGGTATATTTTGCTTTTCTTATTTCTGGAAATTGCACAATTTCCTTGCTTGCATGATAAAGGGTTATAAATTTGGATTCTTTAGTCATACGAAATCCTCACCTGCATTTCAATACATTTTAGATACATCAATTATTATACCCAACTACCCTTATTGTATCACGCTTTTCCCCTCACGGATAGATTGATAAAAACTATATTTTGTATTTTTTGTAAAATCGCTACAGTTTTTTGACCAAATAGTGTATGATGGTAAATGGTAACAATGCAAACTTAGCGCTGTCATAAAATACAGCTTTTTGACATATACTTCTCTAGCATAGAAAGGTCTAACAAAAATGTTATTTTCATATATTCATAAAATTCCCGGTGGACGGAAAATCGTCTGCTCTCTGCTTGCGCTTTCTCTTCTGATTGGCGGTTTCCTTGGCAATCCCATAACCGCCCACGCTACCTTGGAAGAGCTCGAAGCCGAGGCGGAGGCGCGCAGATCGCTTCCGATCCAGTCAAACGATATCGAAAACTGGCCTGTCGGTCCTGCAATCAGTGCGGAATCTGCAATTCTGATGGATGCCAACACCGGCGTTATTTTGTATGCCAAAAATATCCACAAAAAAATGTATCCCGCCAGCACTACCAAGATTCTGACCTGTCTGATTGCCATGGAGCAGGGGAATCTCGATGATATGGTCAAATTTTCCCATGATGCAGTTTTCTCTGTTCCGGTTGGCGGCTCTAACATGGGCATGGACGAAGGAGAAGCCATTACGTTAGAAGAGGCTCTTTACGGCGTTCTTGTCGGTTCCGCCAACGAGGTTGCAAATGCGGTTGGGGAATATGTCTCCGGTTCGATTGAAGAGTTTGTCGCTGACATGAATGAACGCGCAGCGGAACTTGGCTGTACAGACAGCCATTTTATGAATACAAACGGACTTCACGATGATGACCACTATACGTCCGCCTATGATCTTGCGCTGATTTCCAGCCACTTTTTTCAGAATGAAATGCTCTGCAAGATAGGCAATACAGCACGTTATCATTTTGAACCAACTGCCACACAGCCCGACGATTTCTTTTTAATTAATAAGCATAAATTTATTAATGGCGAGCTTTCCTATGATGGCATTCTTGGCGGCAAGACCGGTTATACTGACGAGGCGCGGCAGACTCTGGTGACATGCGCGGAGCAAAACGGCATGAAACTAATCTGCGTTGTTTTCAAAGAAGAATCCCCCGCCCAGTTTACCGATACAGCAGAATTATTTGATTATGGTTTTAACAATTTTCAAGTTATGAATATATCGGAAAATGAAGATAAATACCAGATGGAAGTTTCCGGATTTCTTCAGACGGGCAATGACATTTTTGGAAATTCCAAGCCGATCCTTTCGATCGATTCTGACAGTTATGTCATAATTCCTAATACAATCGATTTTGACGATATGGATTCTTCGATAGACTATAACGTATCAAATGATAACTGCATCGCGCAGATTAAATATTCCTATCATGACACTTATGTTGGAAGTGCCTATCTCGAACTGGCAACGAACAATACATCAACCTATGACTTCGATACCCATATCGAGACTACCAATGTAAGTGTTGAGATGGCGGAAACAGAACCCACGCAGGATAACACGATTTTTATCAATGTGAAAAAAGTCCTGCTAGGCATTCTCATATTCGGAGTCAGCAGCATCTTATTATTTATTCTGCGCGCGTTCATCATGAACAACCGAAATGCACGGCGCAGAAAAAATCGCGTGAAACGTAAACAAAAAAGAAGGGAACGTATGCAGTCTAACTTTGACGATTTCGATTTTTAAAAGTATACTTGTCCTTTCCCTGTTTCTCGGCTTTTGCCTGCTTATTGCGGATGGTCTCAATTTCAGCCTCCGTGATAAACTTCTCTGTTTTTACAATATATACACTGCCGTCTTCCGCCTTTCGGATACGGATTTTAGACTTCATATATCCGTGTCTGTCACAGTAAGATACGCTGTAATAATGTTTTCCGTTGGGAGTAAACCAACGGATTTTTTTACGCAGATTCCTATGACACAAGTAGCATTTTGTACTGGTTACAGTCTTATCTTCCAATGCCTCTGCCTTATCTGCAAAGCTGCGTGAAATATACTTCGCGTAATTATCAAAAATAATGTGTATCTCAGATTTTTTATCTTTGGGAAGATGGAATACATCAAAGGAATAATTGGCAAGTACCTGCTCATCCAAAAGCGATAATACTTTCGCTGTATAATAAGCATCGCTGAAGGCACGATGGAAGGGAATATCCTTTTCAATAGACAGATAGTCTATGGCGTATTCTAACGCCCGTCTGGATTTCCTGTCTTCGTATGCAATGCTGAACAATTTCTGCACATCCAGAAATTTGAACGGACCGTCCGAGAGGGGTTCTAACTCATAATAACGGATATTTCTCTGAAGTTCTGTCAGATCAAGCGGTCCCCACGTACAGAAAATATAATCTTTTCCGCACCACTCCCGAAACTGCTTCATCACTTCTATAAAAGGACGACCTTGCTCTAACTGATTCATCTGCAAATGAATCAGTCTTCCGGTAATGCGGTGCATCTCATGATACACCTGCGGCTTGATAAGTTCGCTAAATTCGCTGATCTTCTTCCGTTCATTATTCAATTTGACAGCGCCAATCTCTATAATCTCAAAAGGAAGGAGTTTCGTTACTTCTTCTTTGCCGGTGCTGCTCTGATTCCATTCCAAATCTAAAATAATGTAATTCATGATTGTTTAATCATAGCACAAATCATATCGTGCTACAACATAGAAAAAAATGCATTTTCCCTTCATTTTTGCTCTACAGAAATTAAATTCTTACAAAGCCACTTTCCACGCTTTAAGCGAATCAAAAAAAGCACACCTCTGAAACACAGCTCGCCGCACATTGCCAGCCATACACCATACAATCCGATTTTCGGCGCTAACAAAGCCGCCGCTGTAATACGGACTCCCCACATACTGACTAAATTAAGAATACTTGGAATCTTCGTATCTCCCGCTCCGCGCAAGGCTCCGGCGGCAACAATGGATGCCGCATAGAGCGGCTCCGCAAATGCCTCTATTCTTAATACCTGTGTACCCAGCCGACGCACTTCTGCATCCGGTGTTAGTATGGCAAACATATACGGCGAAAAGAAAAACATGAAAACACCCATAACTGACATAATTCCTATCCCTAATCCAACAGAGAGCCAAGCATATCTTTTTGCCAGATCCCGGCTTCCTGCGCCAAGACTCTGCCCTACGAGGGTCGTAGCCGCCGTTCCGACTCCATACCCCGGCATATAGCATAGGCTTTCCGCTGTGACTGCTAATGTGTTCGCCGCAATAGCGACTGTTCCCAAAGGTGCAGTAATATGCGTCAATGCCACCTGTGCGCCGCATAAGACAACATGCTCAAAGGCAAGCGGCACTGAAATCTGCACTGCCCTTTTGTAATAAACGACGTTACGCTTTCTCTCTATGCGGCGTGTTATTTTCAAATAATCCGATTTTGTGCAGGCTGCCCACATCATCAATACCGCAACAACTACTTCTGACAATGCCGTTCCTAACGCTGCGCCTGACACGCCTAAACCTGCCCCGGCTATTGTTATTTGAAAACCCCAGAGAGCTGTCTGTCTGGTAGGAAAAATCAATAACGAATTAAAAAACACATCCAAAATACACATTACAATATTGAGTATACTCGGCGTTTTCATATCCCCGCTGCATTGAAGCATACTCCCTGCAATCTGTCGAAATTGTGTTGCAGGCAATGCACAGGCAAATATCAGAAAATATCGGGAAGCCGCATGCGTGATCTCCGGTCTACCTCCCAGCCATACAGGAAGCGCCGGACTAATCAGAATACCAAGCAATGATAAAAATGCTCCAAATAATAATCCGAATCTCAATGAATGACGAAAAACTTCTCTTGCTTCACCCTTAAGTCCTGCCCCTGCAAAATGCGCAACTTGGACAGAAAAGCCTGTTGCCGCCGAAATACACAGACCGCCCAGCAGCCAAGAAGAACTGGTGACAATACCGATTGCTGCCGAAGCTTCTGCACCCATACTCCCAACCATAGCCGCATCAATATATTGCATGATAATAGAACTGATCTCGGCGAGAATAGCTGGGATGCTGAGCTTTATCACTAATTGTATCTGCTGGATGAAAGACAAGTTTTTCTTACTATCAAGCCATTCCGTCGTATTAATTTCTTTCTCTATTTCTGCCACCTCTTCTCGCAGTAATTCATCGTATAAAGTTTATTTCATACATATTTTTCAAAGTAATCAGCCACAATTTTTCCTGTTTTGCACGCTTTATAAGTGATGTGCTAAAACCAGATTTTGAAAAAAGATAATAATACCGGTTAGAAAAATGTCCCATTGCATCAGCATATTCTTCTATTAACCGCAACTCACTTTCTGAAACAATATTGTCCCTAAATTTACAAGATCCAATGATTCCGCTGTCATCTCCGGCTGATGTTACCACAATATCGAGCTGTGCCTGTTTATGAGTCTTGGGATTGCCTCCCCACCATTGCCCCACATATCCGATTGGGAATGGAATCTGTTCGTCATAATATAAAATGTAATCCTTACACATCTTTTCAAATGTCAGTCCCATATAATCTGACAATTTGTTCTCTACCGTAATAGGATAAGATTTTTCCATTCTACCGGATTGTATTGCCGAAATATTTTTAGGTACAAATGTATACCAGAAGCGGAAAAACTGATCTTCAATCAGATAAATCGGTCTCTTACTGTTCGGTTCTGTAACCGGTATTTCTCTTTTGATAATGCCTAGTGTTATCAAGTTCGCAATGTATTTCGAGCATAACCCTGTTTCAACACCCAATGTCGAAGCAATCTCTGAAAGTTTTGTTTTACCGGAAGCAATCGCCGTTATAACTGCATTATAAACTGCCGGTTCTCTTAGTTCCTGTTTTAACAAATTAGAAGGTTCTTCAAATAAAGTCGCATTTCTATCAAAAACGTTCTCCAACAAATTTTCTTTGATTGATAATACAGAAGAAAATTGTTCCAAATACATAGGTATTCCTCCAGTAATACCATAAATCAACGCTTTTTCTTCATTGGAATAATCTGGAAACCATTTTCCTGTGTCCAGATAATCAAATGGTAATATCTTAAATTGTGCAGTCCGGCGGCCATAAAGAGGACTCTGATACCCCAATACTTGTTTTTCCATAAAACTCATAGAAAAACCACACAAGATCAGAAACAGTTTCGTATTTTTAAATTGATGATCCAGATAATTCTGCAACAATGAGGAAACTCCTCGATCCGCTTGTGCCAGATATGGATATTCATCAATCGCTAAAATCAGTCTTTCTGTCTTTGACATTTCTGCTATTTTCAAAAATGCATCTGAAAAATTTCGGTAAGTCGCATTAGCTGTACTCTCTTCGGTCATGACCTCTGAAACTGCTTTTGATAACGTTTCTAAATTCTGCTCGGCACTATTCTCCTGCGCCGCAAAAAAAACCGTTTTTTTGTCTTTACAAAATTCATTAATCAGAGTCGTTTTACCTACACGACGGCGGCCATAGATAATGGCAACTTCCAGTTTATTACTCTGATACATACGATTTAATTTTTTTAATTCCTGCTCACGTCCGATAAACATCATGTTCTCCTTTAGTGAATCATAATATACTATATTTTAATTCACTATTTATAAGATGTCAATCGAGAACGACTGTAAAATATCCCCTAATACATTCAGATAAAGAGAAAGACTGTAAACCCAAGAATCCTTGAATTTACAGTCTTTCTC